>PNND01000151.1 GCA_013824045.1 Rhodobacter sp.
CCCCATTCTCCTCGATCCACTTGTTGTAAGCGGCGATGTCGGCGGCGTTGGTTTCTTTCCAGCGGCGGGCGCGTTCGGCACGAACCTGGGCGAGGATGCCTTCCTTGGCGGCGCGGGAAAGGTTGATGCCCAAGGCGCGCGCCTCATCCAGAAGGGCGGCGTCAAGGGTCATGGATGTGGCGCGGCGGGTGACGGACATGGCGGGTTCCAGTTCGTTGGACGCCCAATCATTCCGCTAAACATACCGCACATGAAGCGGTAGGGTGCGCCCTACCCCGGTTTACAGCCGCTGAGGATGACTGTCTCGGACCCAGCCGAGCCGTCTTTCCAGTAGAGGGTCGCATCATCGCCCTTGGTCCACCAGACATAGCTGGACCCATCCGAAGGCCAGCCATAGCGGGCGCCGGAAGCAGCGGGTTCGCTGTAGAGTAGGTACTGCCCGCCCTCGACATAAATCACCGCAAGCGATGTGTCGGGCGCGTTGACGTAGACCACAGGCACAGCGACATCGCGGTCGCAGATATAGGTCATGTTCTGCACCTGCGTTTCGGCGAAGGCAGGTGCAGCGAAAGCCAAGACGAAAGCGGCAGCGCGCAGGATCACGACGGCCGGCGCACGTCATCCAGCCGGTCGGCCAGAGCCTCGGCCCTTGCGGCGATTTCGGCAAGGGTTTCGGCCACTTGCGGCGGGATCACGGGCACCTCGACGCGGGTTTCCGGCCGCGCCTCCAGATCGGCAAGACGCGCCTTCAGACTGCGAATCTCGTCTTCGACAGCGGCGGTCTTGTCGGCCAGCATAAGCCCGGCCATCAACAGCATTTTGGCTTCGGGGAGGCGGCCCATCTGGGCGATCAGCGGCTGGGCCTCGGCATCCAGCATTGCGGCGGCGGCGCGCAGGAAATGCTCTTCGCCCTCCTGACAGGCGACGGGAAAAGCGCGGCCGCCGATGGTGATGGTGAGTTCAGGCATCGAGGCGCTCTTCCTTGATCAGGGGGGTCAGTTCGGTAAGGATTTCGTCCATCTCGGCCACTTCGGACAGGCGGGTAATGCGGATCGCCTCCAACTCGGCCATCATGGCGCGGTTGATCTGTTCGGGATCGGCCAGATTGGCCGTTTGTGCCCGGCGTAGGCCGCGCAGGTTTTCGCGCAATTGCACCACAGTCTTGCGCATCCGGTGGATTTCGAGGCCCTGCACATCAAGCTGCGCGGTCATCTTTTCGATGCGGGCCAGCAGTTCGACGCGGTCTTCATCCGCAGTGGCGGGGGAAAGCGGTGCCTGTTCGGCCTGGGCTTCCAACTGTTCGCGCAGCTCGGCCACGGTGTGGCGCTCTGCAGACAGAGCATCCTGCAGCTGCTGGATGCGTTCGGCATCAGCAGGGGCCGTGGCTATTTGTTCTTCAGCCTGCGGTTCAGAGGGGGACGCGGCGGCAAAGGTGACATCTTCAATCCCTTCGCCGATGCGGTGCAGTGCGGCGGCTATGCGGCGTTCCAGCTCGGCCAAATCCTGCATTGAAATGCCTTTCTGTCCTGGCGTTCGTTTCTTGTCGTTACGGTGACCGATCGATCGCAAAATCCCGCAACCGAATCAACACACCGTGGCCTGCCATGCAGTGTAGCGCAAGAATGTGGCGCTTCTCATCCTTTTGCACCCAAGGGGTTGCGCGGATTGCTTGATCTTGCCCATGGGACTGCTTAGAGCGGGGCCGCACCCCTTTTTGTTCAGACAGGACCATGGCCTTGGATATTCAGACGCTCCGCGCCCGCCACCCGGATCACTGGAAGCGCGCTTGCGCGATCCGCACCCTGACGCTTGATGCGGTCGCGGCCGCGAATTCCGGGCATTCGGGCATGCCGATGGGGATGGCCGATGTGGCGACGGTGCTGTTTGAAAAGCATCTGAGCTTTGATCCGGCCGCGCCGCGCTGGCCGAACCGGGATCGGTTCATCCTGTCGGCGGGGCATGGGTCGATGCTGATCTATTCGCTTCTGTATCTGACCGGCTATGCCGACATGACGCTGGAGCAGATCAAGAATTTCCGCCAGTGGGGCGCGATCACGGCGGGTCATCCGGAATATGGCCATGTGGCCGGGGTGGAGACGACGACCGGGCCGCTGGGGCAAGGGATTGCCAATGCCGTGGGCTTTGCCATGGCCGAAGAGAACCTGCGCGCGCGCTGGGGTTCCAAGATCATGGATCACTATACCTATGTGATCGCGGGTGATGGCTGCCTGATGGAAGGCGTAAGCCAAGAGGCGATTGCGCTGGCGGGCAAGCAGGCGCTGTCGCGGCTGATCGTGCTGTGGGATGACAATGGCATCACCATCGATGGCAAGGTGTCGATCGCCGATGTGACCGACCAGAAGGCGCGGTTTGCGGCATCCGGCTGGAACGTGCTGTCTTGTGACGGGCATGATCCGGAGGATATCGACCGCGCGCTTGTGGCGGCAAAGGCATCGGACAAGCCCACGATGATTGCCTGCAAGACGCATATCGCGCTGGGCCATGCGGCGCAGGACACGTCCAAGGGCCATGGCGCGCTGACGGATGCGGCGCAGATGAAGGCCGCGAAAGAGGCTTATGGCTGGGATTATGCCCCGTTCGAGATTCCGGCCGATGTGAAATCGGCATGGGAGGCGAAGGGCAAGCGCGGGGCGGCGGCACATGCAGAATGGGCGGCGCGGCTGGCGGGATTGTCTGCCGCGAAGCAGGCGGAATTTGCGCGCATCTTTGCGGGCGAGGCGCCGGCAAAGCTGGGGTCAGTGATCCGGACGCTGAAGAAGCACGCCGCAGAGGATGCGCCGAAGCTGGCCA
>PNND01000186.1 GCA_013824045.1 Rhodobacter sp.
TGCGCGACAGGTGGATCAGCACCCGCGCGGGGGCCAAGTCTTGCGCAAGGAGGGTTTGGATCACGGGGGCAAGGCGATGGATGCGGGGGCTGATCGTGGTCAGGCTGACGTCGATTTCCGGCACCACAGGCATACCCCTTCACTTGCCCGCAGATCATGCCGCAGGCTGTGGAAAAGGAAAAGGCCGGTCACCATAGGACCGGCCTCTCCACGGGGCGCCCACCGTTCAGGCGCGTTCGGAATATTCCATCAGTTCGGTATGGACGATGATCTCTTCGTCCTGCCCGATAAAGGGCGGGATCATGATCCGCACGCCGTTATCGAGGATCGCGGGTTTGAAGCTGTTCGCTGCGGTCTGACCCTTGACCACCGGTTCGGTCTCCACGATCCGGCAGCGCACCTTTTGCGGCAGGGTCACGGCCAGCGCCTCATCGCCATAATAGCGGATCGTCGCGGTCATGCCGTCCTGCAGGAAGGGGCGGCGGTCGCCCAGAAGCTCGGCATCCAGTTCGATCTGTTCATAGGTTTCCGCATCCATGAACACGAGGCGGCCATCGGTTTCATAGAGAAACTGCTGGTCCTTGTTCTCCAGCTTGACCTCTTCGACCTTGTCTTCCGACCGGAAGCGTTCGTTCAGCTTGCGGCCATCGCGCAGGTTCTTCAATTCCACCTGCGCGAAGGCCCCGCCCTTGCCCGGCTTCACATGGTTGGCTTTGACCGCCGCCCAGAGGCCACCGTCATGTTCCAGCACCATGCCGGGTTTGATTTCGTTACCGTTGATCTTGGGCATGTCGGTGGGTGTCCGGATTATGGCGGAAATGGTTGAAGAATTCTGAACGTGGCCTATATCTTGCAGGCATATCCAAGGCAAGCCGACGATATATTGTACCGATACAGGAAAGTTATGCGGCAAATGCATGGCAGTCCTGTTAAAAGAACAATACCGAATCGTGACCAAATGGTCATATTCGCCGGACGCCAGAAAAGACAAGACAAGAACAGGAAACGACGAGATGCTCGATTTCGTTGATGGCACCGCCTTCAATTACGAACAAGGCCAGCGGGCGCGCAAGCTTTTCGCTGCCGTGGTCCTTGCTGCGCTCGATGATGCGATTGCAGATGACAAGAAGTATGGCAACGGGCCGGAACAGATCGCCCGTTGGGCGCGGTCGCGTGACGGGCGTGAAGTGCTGTCCTGCGCCGGGATCGACCCGAATGAGCGAGTCGTGAAGGGCCTGATGGATTTCGTGGCCAAGGGTGTTCGCACCTCGGTCGCGCTGTCGCGCGAAGAATCCGAGCGCCGCCACGCGCTTGAGGCAGATCAGGCCGAAGCGGCCTGATCACCCCTGCCAAGGCAGAATAGAAAACGCGCCCAACGGGGCGCGTTTTTCGTTGCGGTGAAACGTGAAGGACAGGCCGCAAAGGCCCGCCAGCTTGGGCTTATTCGAAATCCCGCACGGCCAGCGCGCGGGCGATTTCGGCCCGCACCAGCTTGCGCACATTGCGGGTGATCCGTTCGCCAAGCGCGCCCTGCAATTCTTCGCGAATGATGTCGCGCACCAGATCGCGCAGCATGTCCTCATCAAACGGGCGGTCATCCAGATCGTCATCGGCAAAGCGGGCAAAGGCGGAGGCTGTCACCTCATCCTCCAGCTCGCGCCGGATTTCGGCCTCGGCGGCATCGGCCCAGCGGGGATCGGTGTTGCCTTGATGCGCGGCGGCGGGGGCCACGGGCGGCTCGATATCGACGGGGTCCATGTCGACCGGTTCGGTCTCCATGCGCGCCCAATCAGGAAGATCGGCCTCTGGAAGGTCCGCGTTTGGCAGATCGGCGGGATCGTCCTTGTCTGTCATCGCGGGCTCCTCGGCCGTGGCGACGGGCTGACTGTCGATGGCTGCGGCCTCAAGCCAGCCTGCCTCAGCGGGCGCATCCGGCGCGTCTGCGTCAAGCAGAAGGTCCGGCTCTCCCGGTGCGGCCCAGTCCTGATCGGGCCACGCGTCGGCTAGGGCATCGGGTGTCATGTCACTGGTTACATCACGGGTGTCGTCCATCGCCTGATCCGGCGCATCGGCGCCGGGCAGCACGTCCAGTTCCGGGACGGGGTCTGCGTACAGGGGCGCGGCATCGGCAGTATCGGTCGCCGTATCGGCGCTGGCCATCGCCTCGGCTCCGAAATCGCTGTCGAGGTCGACAAAGGGCGCTTCGCTTTCGGCCACAGTCCAGACATCGCCCGCCTCTTGCGCTTCGCGCAGCATCAGCGGCTCCGGTACATCAGCCGCTGAGTCATCGGCAAAAGGCGCAGGTGCAAGCTCCGCTTCCGGCTCGGACCAATCGGATTCAAAACGTGCTGGGGGCTCGGCTGCGGTTTCCCAATCGCCCGGTCCGGATTCCAGCCCGCGCGCCACCTGCCCCATCACGGCATCCAGCCGCGCCGCGCCCCGTTCGGGGCGCACGGAATGAAAGGACATCACCGGCTCGGACGGCGCGGCCTCGGCCGGTTGGGCTTCGGCTTCGGCTTCGGCCACAGGCGCAGGTTCATCCGCCTCGGGGGCGATGCGCAAAGCGGGGGTCAGAATCAGCTTATCCGCCTGTGGCGGTTCCACCGGCGCGGCAGGCGCCACTGTGGCCTTTGCGGCAGGGCGCAGATCGTCAGACACCAGACGGCGGATGGACGACAGCACGTCTTCGATATCGACGGAATTCAACCGCTCGGACATTTCGGGTCGAACCTCCTCGGCTAGTGGCCGTTTCCTGACGAATCTATTGCCCACAACCAAGGCGAGATCAAGGAACACGCAGCATCA
>PNND01000308.1 GCA_013824045.1 Rhodobacter sp.
GGGTGCCAGCCTTTCCGCCATTCCTCCATGAAGGCGGTGTTCTGGGTGCAGCGGCTGATGCCTTGGGTCATGTCGCCGGACACACAGATGTTGCAGCCGATGCATTCTCGGATGTCGTCGAAGCGGCCTTCTTCGATCTTTTTCGGCAGGAACGGATCGGCGATAGAGGGGCGGGCTGCACCAATGAAGTCGAGCACGCCAGACCGGATTTGCCGCACCATTGCATCGGCCGATGTGAAGCGGCCGACGCCGACGACGGGTTTACTCGTTAGCGCCTTGATGCCCTTCACAAGGTCTTCCTGCGCGCCTTCCGGTTTAAAGCGCGAGGTGCCGGAGCAGGCCTCCCAAGTGCCTTGGGCAAGGTCCCAGATATCGGGCAGGTCGCCATGCATTTCGATGAAATCGCGCAACTCGGCGTTGGAAAAGCCCATTTCGCCCGCTTCGTGCAGGGATAGGCGCAGGGAGATGGCAAGCTCGCCCTTTGTTTCCTCGCGCGCTTCTTCCACGATTTCGCGCAGGAAGCGGGCGCGGTTCTCAAGGCTGCCGCCGTATTCGTCGGTCCGGTGGTTGGTGTTGCGGGACAGGAAATGCTGCAGGATGCCAAAGCCATGCGCGCCATAAAGGCAGATCAGGTCGAAGCCTGCGGACTGTGACCGGCGAAAGGCGTTGCGGAACCAGCGGCGCAGATCGCGGATATCGTCGCGATCCATCGTGCGGGCTTGCACGGGATCGGAGGTGAAGGTCAGGATCGGGCCGCCTGTGACGGCCAACGGCACCTCACGGGAATAGAGGTTGGGGCCATTGATGCCGGAATAAGCCAATTGGATGCCTGCCAGCGCGCCATGGGATTTCATCGCATCGGCCATGCGGGCTAGCGCCGGGATATCGCGGTCGTCCCAGAGGTGCTGTTCGATGAAGGGGGTGATTTCGCTGGTGGGGTGAATTTCGGTCTGTTCGGTGAAAATCACGCCCCAGCCGCCCTCGGCCTTGGTGCGCCGCATTTCGACCACGGCAGAAGGGTCGCGATAGCCGCCCCCATTGCAATGCGGAACCTGATAGAAGCGGTTCTTGGCCAGTTTCGGGCCGATGCGCATCGGTTCGAACAGGATGTCATAGCGGCTGTCGCGGCTGTCCTTGGGCATGGCTTACCTCAGAGAGGGCGGTAATCGTGAAGCTGGGTCTGCAGCAGCGCCGCGTCAGGCTGATGATCTATATCTGCGATCAGCAGGGCCGGGCCGGGGCCGGCAGAGGCGAGGATGGCGGCATCGGGGGCAACGATGACAGAGGCGCCGCAATAGGTGATGTCGCCCTCGGTGCCGCAGTAATTGGCATAGGCGATGGTCACGGAATGGTTGATGGCATGTGCTGGGACAACGATCCGGCTCACATGGGTATTTGGTTCGGGGTTTGCGGTGGGCACAAGGATCAGGTCTGCTCCAGCTTCGGCCAAAGAGCGGACGAGCGGGGCGAATTCCACATCATAGCAGATCAGCATCGCCGCCCGCAGACCGCCAAGATCGAAGGTGGAGACCGCATCTCCCGGCGCGAAGATGGATTTCTCACGCGGGCCGAAGAGTTGCACCTTTCGGTAATGGCCGATTTCGCGGCCTTCGGCGTTGATGGCGATGGCTGAATTATAGACCGCGTCAGCGTCACGTTCGGCATAGCCGATGACGATGCCGCAGCCATGGGTGCGGGCAAGGGCGGCAAGACGCTCGTACCACGGGCCGCCGCGCCGTTGAGCGCGGGCCGAAATGTCGGGCTGATTGTAGCCCGGCAGAAAGATTTCCGGCGCGACAAGGGTGATCGCACCCATGGCGGCGGCAGCACGCAGCGCGGCGTCGAGTGCGGTAAAGGCCGCATCATCCGATCCGCCGGGCGAGGGGCCCTGCCAGAGGGCGATGGGAAATGACATGGGGCCTCCTATCCCCTGCGGGCAGGGGTTTACGATGCTTGTGGGGTCGGGGGGCCACTTGGGCCCCCCGCGCGTGAAGTCACTTCTTCAGATTGGTCCAGATCGCATCATAGAGCTTTTGGGTTTCCGCATCGCAGGCTTGGGCAAAGACGCCGGGGGTAGCACCTGCGGGCGGGTTGTTTTCCGGGCTGTTCTTGATGGCGTCATCGAGGAACGGCTCAACCCCAGCCACGCCCGAGGTGTAGGCGGCGTAATTGGTGACGGCGGCAGCGTTTTCAGGGTCCAGCAGGAAGTTCATGAACTTGATCGCGTTGTCGCGGTTTGGCGCATCCTTGAGCAGAACCATGTTGTCCATCCACATGACATGGCCTTCCTTCGGGTAAGAATACTCGACATTTGCACCTTCGGCCCGGGCCTTGGCGGAGAAGCCGTTATAGATCATGCCGGCTGCAGCATCGCCGGATACCAGCACATCCTTGGACGTGTCAGACCCGAAGGACGCCCAGTGCTGCTTGGCATTGAGCAGCATGTCGTTGAGCGCTTTGAGCTGTTCCCGGTCGGTCGTGCATTGCGGGATGCCCAGATAGAGCGAGCCGAGGATCAACACCTCGTTCTGGCTGTCGAGCACGTTGATCTTGCCCTGCAATTCGGCGGGTGGATCGAAGATGATCCCGAGCGAGGAGATATCGCCCGCATAGACGTCGCGGTTCACGGAAAACGAGGTGGAGCCCCACTGATAGGGGATCGAGGATTTCCGGCCCGGATCAAAAGGCACATCCACCCACTGCGGGGCGATATTGCCGAAGTTGGGCATTTCCTCGGGAGTGAAGCTATCAAGCATTCCTTCCTGTCCCATGATCTGCACCATGAAATCGGCAGG
>PNND01000279.1 GCA_013824045.1 Rhodobacter sp.
CCTGTGCGGCGCTGGTGGCGCGGGGCGACCCCGATCGCTTTGCTGCGGTGATGGCGGCACCGCTGGCGGCGCGGGGGCGGCTCTTGGTGCTTTATGCCTTTAACCTTGAGGTGGCGCGGGCACCCTGGGTGACGGCAGAGACGATGATCGCGGAGATGCGGCTGCAATGGTGGCGCGATGTGGTGGCGGAGGCCGAGGCTGGGCGGCCTGCGCGGGCGCATGAAGTGGCGGCGCCTTTGGCGGGGCTGATCGCTGCGACCGGTTTGCCGGTGGAAGTGATGGACCGGTTGATCGCGGCCCGGCAGTGGGATGTCTATCGCGACGCCTTTGCCGATGAGGCGGCGCTGGAGGCCTATCTTGAGGACACCGGGGCGGGCCTGATGTGGCTGGCCGGGCGCGCGCTGGGGGCGGGGGCAGGGGATGAACCTGCGCTGCGGGCCTTTGGCTGGGCGGTGGGATTGGCGGGATATCTGCGTGCGGTGCCGGAACTGGAGGCGCGGGGGCGGATCCCGTTGCTGGATGGCAGGCCGGAGGCGGTGGCGGGGCTTGCGCGAAAGGGGCTGGCGCGGATCGTGACCGCGCGGGCTGGCCTGCGCCGCCTGCCACGGGAGGTGCGGCCTGCCACGCTGGCCGGGTGGCAGGCAGCAGGCCTGTTGAAGCTTGTGGCAGCCGAGCCTGTACGGGTGGCGGAGGGGCGGGTGCAACTGTCGGAATTTGCACGGCGATTCGGATTGCTGCGGGCAAGCCTGCGCGGCAGCGCTGTCTGACGGTTGACGGACCGCTCAGGCGCTGTGTCGAAGGCCGGATCGCATTGGTTTGCCCGGTTTTCCTCTATCTGGGGATAAATGCCCCAGAAATTCCTGATTTGTGTCCGTTTCAGAACAAGGATGCCGGTCAATCTGACTGGTGAAGGGCTAATCCTGCCCTGCCTTTGAGCCGCTTGCGGTGGTTTGGAACGCCTATGAGTGTTGTTTCGACAATTCTTCCCGCTGATGTGGACGTGATCGCGTCGCCGAAGGGCTTTCTTCGGGGAACACGGTTGATGACACCTGCAGGATGGCGCGCGGTGGAAGAGTTCAAGGTCGGGGATATCGTGAGCTGCTGTCGGGGTGTGCCGGTGGTGCTAACGGCCATTGAGCGGCGGATGGTGGCGCAGATCGGGGCCAAGGTGGTGTGCGTGTCCGGCGAGGCGCGGGGTTGGGGGCGGCAGGCCACGCCGTTGCTGCTGTCCACCGATCAGATGATCGTCGTCGCGGGTGACAGGTTGGCTGCGTATTTCGGTGTGGAAGAGGCGCTTGCGCCCTTGGGTGCTTTGGTGAACGGAACAGACTTGCGCCTGATTGATGCGCCCCCCGCCGATATGTGGTTCGAGATTCAGACCCAGTCCGCCTGTGCCTTGGTGGTTGAGGGGCTGCAAGTGGCCGTGGGGGATGCGTCGCGAGACAGTCGCCCGGCGCTGAGCATGGCCGAGGCGCGCCTTCTTTCGCTGGCGGCTTAGGGCTTTATCGGAACGGTGATCAGCTTCGGGTTTCGCGCGGGCGCAGGGCGAGCCAGATCAGCGCCCCACCGGCTAGCACGAGGAAAGGGAGCATGGCGAAATTGACCGCCTGCCAGCCCGCCTGAACCGAACCGCCGGAACAGTTCATCAGACCACCCGATGAGAATGAGGCGACGGTCACGCCACCGAAGACCACCAGATCGTTCAGGCCTTGCAGGCGGCCTTTCTCTTCTTGTGAGGGATGTGCGGTGAGCATCGTCGTGGCCCCGATGAAGCCGAAATTCCAGCCAATCCCCAGAAGGACCAGGGCCACGAAGAAATTGGCGAGGTCAACCCCGGCGATGGCCACGGCCCCGGCGGCGGCCAGGATCACAAGGCCGATGGCGACGATCCGTTCCGCGCCGAAGCGGGCGATGAGATGGCCGGTAAAGAAGCTTGGCGCATACATGGCAAGGACATGGGCGGTGACGACATCGGCGGCATTGCCCGCCGTGAAGCCGCAGCCGACAACGGCGAGCGGGGATGAGGTCATCACGAGGTTCATCAGCGCGTAAGAGACGGTGGCGCAGATCATCGCTACGGCGATGGCGGGGGTGCGGATGAGTTCCGCGCGACTGCGGCCATTCGATGCGCCGGTGACGGCAGGTTTGGGTTTGGGAATATCCAGCAAGGTGAAGAGAAAGACACCGATCCCGTTCAGGCAGAACACCGCGATGTAGGTGCCGAGGAAGGGGACGGCCATGGATTCGGCGGTGAGCTTAACCAGTTGCGGGCCGACGACGGCGGAGAGCAGCCCGCCCGCCATGACAAGAGAAATGGCCTTGGGGCGGTAGCTGTCCGACGCTGTGTCGGCGGCGGCGAAGCGGTAGAAGCCTTGGGCCGACATGTAGACGCCAGTGAAGAGCGCAGCGATGACGAAGAGTGCAAAGTTCGAGGTGGACAGGGCGTAGGCCCCGAGTAGGCCGCCAATGCCGCCGCCCAGCGCGCCGATGGCAAAGCCTGCGCTGCGGCCATAGCGCTGCATGAAGGCCGAGATGGGCGTGGCGGTGAGCATGGAGCCGATGACGGCCGCCGTGATGGGCAGGGTTGCCCAGCAGACATTGGGCGCAAGGCTTTGGCCTGCGAGGCCTGCCACCGTGAAGATCATCGGCATCTGCGCCCCGAGGATCGCTTGAGCAGCGACAAGGACGAGGACGTTGCGCTTGGCGCGGCTGTCGGTGGGGGCGGCGAGATCGGTCATGGCCAAAGGGTTAAACTTTGGCACGCCGGGGGCAAGAGACAAATA
>PNND01000468.1 GCA_013824045.1 Rhodobacter sp.
CTTCGCGCACGCCGTCAAAGGCCGTTTGCGCCGCCTGCACCTGCAGGCTGCTTGCCTGAATGGAGGCCGCCGCGACTTCGAGCGCAGTCCAGGCGTTGCCGACATTTTCGCCCACCGTGATGGTGGTCTGCAAAAGGTTTGCCTCGAAGGCCTCTTTATTGGCCAGCGCAGCGCGATGATCAGAGGACAGCCGGCCACCCGCGTAAAGCGTCTGGTTGAAGGAGAGGGTCAGGCTGTCGCGGCGGACATCCTGATCAAGGCCCTGTGCGATAGAGGCATTCAGATCGATCGACGGGCGCATGCCGGCCTTGGCCGCCTCGACCCCAAGCTGGGCCACGGTGACCTGACGCTGGGCCTGCAGGATATCGGGATTGCTGCGCAACCCGATCATGCGCGCCTCTTCCATCGAGCGCGCGGTCTTGGGCAGTGGCGGCAGCCCGGCCAGATTGCCGGGATAGGCCCCGGTCACCGCGCGATAGCGTTCGCGGGCCACCTGAAAATCACCCTGCGCGGCGGCAAGGCCCGACCGGGCGGCGGCCAGACGCGCCTCGGCGATGGCCACATCGGTGCGCGTAACCTCGCCCACCTCGAACCGGTCCTGCGCGGCGCGCAGTTCCTGCGTGATCAGGCGCGTGTTGGATTGCCGCAGGGCCACGATCTCGGCCTGCAGGCGCACATCGACATAGGCGCTGACGGCAGAGAGCAGCACCTGCGCCTCAAGGTCTTTCAGCGCCTCGCGCGTGGCAAGCACGGTTTCCTTGGCGATCTCGACCCGAAGCCGCCCGCGCCCGAAATCGAACAGCGTCCATTGCGCGGCAAGCGACAGGGTGGATTGCAGGCTGTCATTGCCCGCGACATCGGGATCGGTGTTCGTGTTCTGCGACTGCGCCACGAAATTGACGACAGGCCGCAGCCCGGCCACCGCCTGCGCCACATCTTCATCAGCGGCGCGCAGCAGGGCCTCGTTCTGATCCAAGAGCTTTGAATTCTTGTAGGCCGAAGCAAGCGCATCGGCCAGCGTTTCGGCCTGCACCGCCGGGGCGGATATGCCCAGAACGGATATCGCAACCGCTGCAAGGAAACCACGCATCATAAACCTGCCTATCCGCCTTGAGCGATCCGGCCGCCCGTATTGCCATGAACCCGCGCCACCCCGACATCCGGGCTGGCGCAGACCCCATCCGTCACGTCAGAGCACGAAACCGCGTGCTGCCGAAAATCCCGGCAGCACAGGGGCTGCCGCGTTGAAAACCTGCCGCCAAGACACGACGCCATCAATCTTGTACCCGATCCGGGCCGTGCCCAGCGCACCTTCCATGAAGACCGCGCCGATGCGCCCGCCTTCCTTCAACTGCGCCAGCAAGGCATCCGGCACCACCTCTACCCCGCCTTGAATCGTGATCACGTCAAAGGGCGCGTGGCGCGCATCGCCAGCCGCCAGCGGCCCCACGACCACGGCCGCATTGTCGACATTCTCGGCCGAGAGCGTGCGCTGCGCCTCGGCAGCCATCGACTCGTCTTCCTCGACGGCGACAACGGCATCGGCAAGGCGCGCGATGACGGCGGTCGAATAGCCCAGCCCGCAGCCCAGATCGAGCACCAGTTCCCCCGGCTGCACATCCAGCGCATCCAGCAGTTTGGCCAGCGTGCGCGGCTCCAGCACCACCCGTCCGGGCGCGATATCGAGGTTTTCGCCGACATATGCCGCCTCGCGCCGCGACGATGGCACGAATACCTCACGCGGGACGGCGAGCATGGCTTCGATGATGGGAAACTTGGTCACATCCGACGGACGCACCTGCGTGTCTACCATCATCACCCGACGGGTTGCGAAGTCGCTCATCATCCGAACTCATCTGTATGGTCGCGTTCAATAAGTCTCTGCCACACTTCCCGCAGAGGGGCAACGGCCCATGGGCATGGCGTGCCGCAAAGTGAAGGCCCATGTCGTTGCCATGCCACGTTGTGCGCGGGCATTTGGTGACAGCGTTGCAGCACCCGTTGGGGGTTGCAAATGCCCCGGCTTCGGGGTTCCCTGCCGCGGCTGAAACGGGAGGATGGCATGAAACTGTTGCGCGTGGGAAATGCGGGGGCCGAGGTTCCGGCGATGATCGATGCAGGCGGTGCGATCCGCAGCCTTGCCGGGATTGTCCCCGATATCGCAGGCGATGTGCTGACGCCCGAGGGTCTGGCCCGCATCCGCGCCATTGACCCGGCCACCCTGCCCGTTCTGGATAGCGCCGCGCGCATCGGCCCCTGCGTGGGACAGGTGGGGAAATTCATATGCATCGGCCTGAACTACGCAGATCACGCGGCCGAGTCGGGCCTGCCCGTGCCGAAAGAGCCGGTGATCTTTCTCAAGGCCAATTCCGCCATCGTCGGCCCGAATGACGAGGTGCTGATCCCGCGCGGATCGGTCAAGACGGATTGGGAGGTGGAGCTTGGCGTCGTGATCGGCAAGCGCGCCTCTTACGTGACCGAGGCAGAGGCGATGGACCATGTCGCGGGCTATTGCGTGATCAATGACGTGTCCGAGCGCGAATTTCAAATCGAACGCGGCGGCACCTGGGACAAGGGCAAGGGCTGCGATACCTTTGGCCCTCTCGGCCCTTGGCTGGTGACGGCCGATGAGGTGGCCGATCCGCAGGATCTGGGCATGTGGCTGGAAGTAGATAGGCACCGCTATCAGAACGGATCGACCCGGACGATGGTTTTCGGGGTGCGCCATCTGGTGCATTACGTGAGCCAGTTTATGACGCTGCATCCCGGCGA
>PNND01000314.1 GCA_013824045.1 Rhodobacter sp.
GGGCACGCTGCCGTGGTATGAGGTGCGCGATTATGATCGCTACGATCTGCCCGCCCCGCCCGATGGCAGCCGCTATGTGCTGATCGACAATGATCTTGTCCGCGTTGCCATCGCCACGGGCATCATTCTGGAATTCCTTGGCCGCTATTAGGCCAACGCTTTCAGGCCCCCGCTTTCAGGCCAGTGCGCGGGCGAACAGCGCGGCCAGCCGCGCCTGCCCGGCCCGATACTCCGGCAATGACCGGGCCGATGTCTTCAGCCCCTTCACCGCCGCAATGATCGCCTGCGCCACCTCTGGCCCGCTGCCCAACCCCTCGGGCAGTGCGCGCTGCGCCAGCCAGTCGCCCAGCACCACCACCATCCGCGCTTCACCCGCCGCCGCCACATCGCCGGTTACGGAAAAGCCCGCATCCATCAGCTCTTCCCCATGCGGGGTGGACAGCACCGCCTCCATGAACTTTCCATCCTTGGCGACAAAGGCCGCCAGCAGCGCCTGTTCCAGCGTCTGCCCCGGCACATTCAGCGCGGCGGTCATGTCGCGCAGCGCCTCGTCGAAATAGCGCAGGGCGAGCGAGCGGAAGATGTCTTCCTTGTTGCGGTAATGCAGATACAGCGCCGTGCGCGAAAGCCCCGCCCCGCGCGCGATGTCATCCATCGAGGTACGGCGATAGCCATAGGTGGCAAAGGCACCGAAGGCCGCGTCAAGGATCACATCCTGTCGGTCAACGGGGGCGGCGTTGGGTGGCACGGGCATAGCCATAAGGACAATCTGACAATTTTCTTTCAGACTGTCAATTGACATAATGACATTTCACGCTCAATATGTCAGGCAGCATAGGAGGTGCCAATGGCCGTGACGCTCACCGTGAATGGCAGGACCGAAACGCTCGACCTGCCGCCTGAGATGCCGCTTCTCTGGGCGCTGCGCGATGGGCTAAACCTGACGGGCACGAAATTCGGCTGCGGCGTCGCCGCCTGCGGGGCCTGCACCGTGCATGTCGATGGGCAGGCGGTGCGATCCTGCCAGACGCCGCTGGGCGATGTCGCCGGGGCCACGGTGACCACGATCGAAGGGCTGGGCAACCCCGCCGCGCTGCACGCCGTGCAGGCGGCTTGGCTTGCGGGGCAGGTGGCGCAATGCGGCTATTGCCAGTCGGGCCAGATCATGCAGGCCGCCGCCCTGCTGGCGGAAACGCCCGACCCGACCGATGCCCAGATTGATGAGGCGATGTCGGGCAACCTCTGCCGCTGCGGCACCTATCCCCGCATCCGCGCCGCTGTGCAGGATGCCGCCAACCGTTTGAAAGGGGCATGAGATGGGCCGCGCCATGAAGATTGCCCGCCGGGGCTTCCTGTTCGGATCGGTCGCCCTTCTGGGCGGTGTCGTCTTTGGCTGGTATCGCTACGCCACCCCCTACGGCAACCCGCTGGAGGGTGCGCTGCCCGATGGGGCCACCACGCTCAACCCCTATGTCATCGTCGATCAGGCCGGCGTCACCGTCATCGCCCCACGCGCCGAGATGGGGCAGGGGATCCACTCCACCCTTGCCGCCTTGGTGGCCGAGGAAATGGATCTCGACTGGTCAACGATCCGCGTGATCCACGGCCCGGCATCGGCGGCCTATTACAACGCCGCCGTGCTGGCCGAAGGCGTGCCCTTCGCCCCCACCGATGACAGCCGCCTCGCCAATACCGTGCGCGGCGCGATGGATATCCCGGCAAAGTTCCTTGGGTTGCAGATCACCGGTGGCTCCTCGTCCATCCCCGATGGGTTTGAAAAGATGCGCCTCGCCGGGGCTGCTGCCCGTATGGCACTGCTGCAGGCCGCCGCTGCGCGGCTGAACGTTCCCGCCGCGCAGCTGTCTACCGAAAACGGCGCGGTCCTCGCCCCCGATGGCACGCGCATTCCCTATGCCGATCTGGCGGTGGATGCCGCTGGCATCGACCTGCAAGAAGAGCCCATCCTGAAACCCCGCGAAAGCTGGCGGCTTCTGGGCCGCACCCTGCCGCGTACCGATATGCTGGCCAAGGTGACGGGGACGGAAACCTACGCCATCGACCTGCGCCTTCCCGGGATGCGCTATGCCACCGTCCGCACCAACCCGCGCTTGGGTGGCGAGATGCTGGGCCATGACGCCAGCACTGCCGAGGCGCTGCCGGGCGTCGAACGCATCATCCCCCTGCCCAATGGCGTGGCCGTCGTCGCCACCAACACATGGGCCGCGATGCAGGCGGCGGATGCCATCACCTTCGACTGGGGGCCCGCCCCCTATCCTGCCACCAGCGCCGAAATCGCCGATGCCCTGCGCGCCTCCTTCACCGAAGACCGCAAGGACAGCACCAACCGCGATGATGGCGACGTTGACGCCATCCTTGCCGCAGATGACTGGCAGGCCGAATACACGGCCCCCTATCTGGCGCATGCCACGATGGAACCCATGTCGGGCGCGGCATGGCTGCGCGATGGGCAGCTTACCGTCTGGGCCGGAAACCAGATCCCCACGCAGGCCTTGGCCGAAGCGCCGGCGATCAGCGGCCTGCCGCCAGAAGCCATCGATATCCAGATCACGCCCATGGGCGGCGGCTTTGGCCGCAGGCTGGAAATGGACGCGCTGCGCCAATCCATCCAGATCGCCATGGCGATGGAGGGCACGCCCGTTCTGTTGGCGTGGAGCCGGGAAGAGGACATGACCCACGATGCCTATCGCCCCGCCGCCATCGCCCGCGTGCGGGCGAAACTGGATGGCAAGGCCTTGGTCGC
>PNND01000103.1 GCA_013824045.1 Rhodobacter sp.
TAACAGCGCTACCGCCCCCAACACCAGATCCGCCGGCCCCTGCGGTAACCCCGCCGCGTCCAGCCCGCGCCGTAAGGCCAAGCCCAAACCGAACAGCCCAAGGATCACCGGAAACACCGCAGGCGGTGTCCGGGCAAAGCGCGCTGGCCTGCGCGGCGGAAATTCCGGCGGCGGATAGATCTTCGGTCGCACCTGCACGCGCTCGGCCATGGCTCTGCCCCTGTTTGATTGCGCGAACGCTACCCCCTGCGGCCGTCCGGCGCAAACGGCGCGACAGGCACCGCCCGCGCCCATTCAGCGCAAATAGGGAAACCAGTCCTCGCGCAGCCGCTCCCCGGCGCGCATCCCATGGCCCGGAAACGGCGGCGAGGTCGGCCCCGGCCGGTCCACATAGCGCGCGTCATCCCCCACTAGCCGCAGGCTGAACGCCCGCCGCCGCGTGGTGCTCGTGTTGCCCCTTGCGCCATGCAGGGTGCGATAGTGAAACGCCACCGCATCACCGGGCTCCATCTCCCATTCGCGGATCACCATCCCTTCGGCCTCCGGGTCCGGCACCGGGATGTAGTCATGCTCACCGGGATAGAAGCTCGTCTCGCTGACCCAGCGGGTGGGCAGCACATCCTTTTCCCACAGATGGCTTCCCGCCACACAGCGCAAACTCGCCTCCTTCACCGGGTCCAGCGGCACCCAAAAGGAAACCGTCTGCCGCCCCTCGACAAAGTAATAAGGCCCATCCGTGTGCCATGGCGTCGGCTTGTTGGTGCCGGGTTCCTTGACCAGCACATGATCGTGAAACAACTGCACCCGCTGCGACTCCATCAGCGCCGCTGCCGCCTCTGCCGCGCCCGATCCCCGGATCGCCTGCTCAAAAGCGCAAATCCGCGACCAGTTGCAATAATCGTCAAAGAACCGCCCCTGCTCGCCGGGCTTCAGCGTCGCCATCAACTGCGGGCTGGGGTTGGCCATGTTCTCTTCCACGCCCGCGCGCAGCACATCCACCCAATCGGCAAACAGCCCCTTCACCAACACAACCCCGTCGCGCAGATAGTCCGCGACCATCGCTTCCGTCACCCGTCCCGCCATGCCTTCTCTCCCTGCGCTTCCCTCTCGACAACTGCCACGCCCCGGCGATAGTTTCCAATAATATGTTCCGATACCAGCCATAGCCATGATCGCCGCCACAATCCGCCAGCTTGAATATGCCACCGCGACCGCCCGCTTCGGCGGCGTCACCGCCGCGGCCGAGGCGCTGCACATCTCGCAGCCCGCCCTCTCGGTCGCCCTCGCGCAATTGGAGGCCACGCTCGGCCAGCCCCTGTTCCTGCGCCGTCCCGGCGGCCGCATCACCCCCACCGCCTTTGGCCGTGGCTGGCTGGCCGAGGCGCAGCTGCAACTGGACGCCCTCACCCGCCTGATGTCGGGCGAAACCCCCGCCGCCCCCGTGCGTCTGGCCTGTTTCGAGGATCTGGCCCCCACCCTTCTTGCCCCCCTTCTTCGCAAACTGGCGGAACTGGCCCCCGAAATCACGATAGAACCCGCGGTTCTGTCCTTTGAATCCATCGCCGAAGGCCTGCGCCAAGGCCGGATCGACATCGCCATAACCTGGGATCTGGGCCTTGATGCCACTTGTGATCGGACCGTGCTGATGCAGGTCGCCCCCCATGCGGTGACCGCCGTCGATCACCCGCTGGTCCGGGTGGCCAAGCGCGGGCTGACGTTACAGGCCGTGTCGGATTACCCCCTGATCCTTGCCGATCAGGGCCTTTCCTTGGGCCATATGCGCGCGCTGTTTACAGCACGCGGCCTGCCCTTCCAAATCGCCCACCGCACCGCCACGCTCGATCTGATGCGCAGCTTCGCCGCCAACGGCTTTGGCGTCGGCCTCAGCTATACCCGCCCGCAAGGACGGCGCAGCCATGACGGCGCGCGGCTGGCCGCGCTCCCCCTCACCGATGCGGGGACTGAGGCGGTCATCTTGGCGCGAATGGCGGGCAACGCACTGCATCCGCCCGCCGCGCGGCTGGCCGAACTGATCCCGGCCCTGCTCACCCAATCCGATCCAGACCAGCCAGAAACGGACGCCTGACCATGACCGCGAATTCCTATGACACGGGCCGCCTGAACCTGCCTTTCGTCGGCATCTCCACTTTCGGCAAGCGCCCCTATATCGCCGACTGGTCCGCGATTGACGCGGATGTCGCCATCCTTGGCGCACCTTTCGACTTTGGCACCCAGTTCCGCGCCGGCGCCCGCTTCGGCCCCCGCGCCGTGCGCGAGGCCTCCACACTCTTCTCCTTCGGCCATGCCGGGGCCTATGACCACGAAGATGACTGCATGTATCTCGGCCCCGATGTCAGTATCGTGGACATCGGCGATGCCGACATCGTCCATACCGATACCGAAAAAAGCCACGCCAATATCGAAACCGGCGTGCGCGCCATTCTGGCCGCTGGCGCGCTGCCCGTCACCATCGGCGGCGATCATTCCATCAACATCCCCTGCATCCGCGCCTTTGACGATCAGGGTCCGATCCACATCCTGCAGATCGACGCGCATCTGGATTTCGTCGATATCCGCCACGGGGTGCGCCACGGCCACGGCAACCCGATGCGCCGCGCGGCGGAAAAGGACTATGTCACCGGGATCACGGCGCTGGGCATCCGCAACGTCAGCTCCACCACCAAAGAAGGCTACGACGCCGCCCGCGCCATGGGCGACGATATCCTGTCCGTCCGTCAGGTCCGCAAACTGGGCCA
>PNND01000504.1 GCA_013824045.1 Rhodobacter sp.
ACCAGCGCGCCGACCACGATCAGGAGGTCATTGGAAAGCGAGAAGCCGATCGCCGCCGCCGCCCAGCCGGAATAGCTGTTGAGCATCGACACGACGACGGGCATGTCTGCCCCGCCGATGCCCATGATCAGGTGATAGCCGATGAAGAAAGCGGCCAGCGTCATGAGGATCAGCGCCCAAGAGCCGGCACCCTGCATGTAGAGCACGAGGAGCAGCACCGACAGGATCGCCGCACCCGCGTTCAGCATATGGCCACCTGGCAGTTTCTTGGCCTTGCCATCCACCTTGCCGGCCAGCTTGCCATAGGCGATGACCGACCCGGTGAAGGTGACCGCGCCGATGAAGACACCGAGGAAGACCTCGATCTTCAGGATGTTGATCTCGGTCGCCGATTTCTCGGCCACTTTCTGGGCAAAGCCGGTGAGCGCGTTCAGGCCATCGGCGTCGCCTGCCGCGATGAGCGACGCGATGCGGACCATTTCAATTTCGGCGTTGAAGCCGATGAAAACGGCCGCAAGACCGACGAGCGAGTGCATGGCTGCCACAAGCTGGGGCATCTCGGTCATTTGCACGCGCTGCGCGACGACATAGCCGATGGCGCCTCCTGCGGCGATCATCACGACCGAGATCAGCCAGTTGCCCGCGCCCGGCCCCAAGAGCGTGGCGAGAACCGCCAGACCCATGCCGAATATGCCATACCAGACGGCGCGCTTGGCGCTTTCCTGGCCCGACAACCCGCCAAGGGATTGGATGATGAGAACAGCCGCAACAACATAGGCGGCGGTGGTGAATCCGTATTCCATCGCGCGCTACTCCTTACGACTTCTGGAACATGGCGAGCATGCGCCGGGTGACGAGGAAGCCGCCGAAAATGTTGATCCCTGCCATGAAGACCGACAGCGCGGCAAGAATGACGACCAGCCAGTTGCCCGACCCGATCTGCATCAGCGCACCGAGGATGATGATGGAGGAAATCGCGTTGGTGATCGCCATCAGCGGCGTGTGCAGCGAATGCGACACGTTCCAGATGACCTGAACGCCCACATAGACCGACAGCACGAAGACGATGAAATGCGACATGAAGCTGGCGGGGGTATACATGCCTGCCAGCAGGATCAGCGCTCCGCCACCCAAGAGCATCGCCACCTGATTGCGGGTCTGGGTCTTGAAGGCGGCCACTTCCTTGGCGCGCTTTTCCTCGGCCGTGAGTTCCTTGACCTTTTCCTTGGGCTTGGCTGCCGCGATGGCCGCGATCTTGGGCGGCGGTGGTGGATAGGTGACCGCGCCTTCATGCGCCACGGTGGCACCGCGGATCACGTCATCCTCCATGTTGTGGTGGATGACGCCGTCCTTCTTGGGGGTAAGGTCCGTCAGCATGTGGCGGATATTGGTGGCGTAAAGCGTCGAGGATTGGGTCGCCATCCGGCTGGGGAAATCGGTGTAGCCCACGATGGTGACGCCGTTTTCCGTGACGATCTTCTGATCGGCCACAGTCAGATCGCAGTTGCCGCCGCGTTCGGCCGCAAGGTCGACGATGACCGAGCCCGGCTTCATCATCGCGACCATATCCGCTGTCCACAGTTTCGGCGCGGGGCGGCCCGGGATCAGGGCGGTGGTGATGACAATGTCCATTTCCGGCGCAAGCTCGCGGAATTTGGCAAGCTGCTTGGCCGCGAAGGCCGGGCTGGAGGGGGCGGCATAGCCACCCGTCGCGGCCCCATCGGGCAGTTCGGAGGCGTCGAATTCCAGATAGACGAAGCTGGCACCCATCGATTCGATTTGTTCGGCCACTTCAGGACGCACGTCGAAGGCGTTGACGATCGCGCCGAGCGAGACGGAGGTGCCGATGGCGGCAAGACCCGCCACACCCGCGCCCACGATCAGCACCTTGGCCGGGGGCACCTTGCCCGCTGCCGTGACCTGACCGGTGAAGAAGCGGCCGAAGTTGTTCCCGGCCTCGATCACCGCGCGGTAGCCCGCGATATTGGCCATCGACGACAAGGCGTCCATCTTCTGCGCGCGGGAAATGCGGGGGACCATGTCCATGGCCACAACGGTTGCGCCTGCATCCGCCACCTGCTTCAGCAGCGCCTCATTCTGGGCGGGCCAGAAGAAGCTGATCAGGGTCTGACCGCGCTTGAGCATCGCCGCTTCGGACGGTTCGGGTCCGCGCACCTTGACCACCACATCGGCGGCGTCAAAGACGGCCTTGGCGTCGGGCAGAACCTCGGCCCCGGCGGCGGCATAGGCGGCGTCGGAAAAGCCCGCCTTGGCCCCTGCCCCGGATTGAACCACGGACGTATGGCCCAGCTTGGCCAGTGCCACCACGGAATCGGGGGTCATGGCCACCCGGTTCTCGCCTTCGAATATCTCTCTCGGTGCCCCGATCTTCACGTTTCTTCCCCCGTCTGTCGCTGCCAATGCAGCATCCGGTTGCTCAACCCTGCGCCATCTATCACCGCGCAACAATATTTCAAAGCCCCCGCTGCAACTTTTCCGACTGTTGCCGGAAAATCCATCAAGGGCCTTACAGCCAGCGCCGCACGCGGGCGGACCAATCGTCGTATGCCGCGCCGAAGCCTTCGCGCAGACGCGCTTCTTCCTGCCTTATGAAGCGGTTGCGGATCAGGATCATGAAGGCCGGTACCAGCGGCAGCGCCTGCGGCACATCCCACCACAGGATCGCCGCGAGAAGAAAGGCCGAGTCGCCAAGATAGATCGGGTTGCGGCTGAGGCG
>PNND01000066.1 GCA_013824045.1 Rhodobacter sp.
TCTTCACCTGGCGCGAACGCGGCGGGTCCGAGGAATGGACTGTCGCCAGCGAAGCTTTGGGCAAAGGCGGCAGCCGCTGGTTGCCCGTCCGCAACCCCGGGTCTTACACTGCCGAAGTGTTCCAGACCCTCGCCCGCGCGCAGGGGATCGACCTGCCTGAACCCAAACGCAGCCCACGCCTGCCGCAAGGCGCGCAGGTCGTGGCGCAACTCACCGGCGACCCCATGCCCGATGTCCTGCGCCGGATGCTGCGCTGGTCCACAAACCTGACGGCTGAGGTGATGGGCCTAACCTCCTCTGGCGCAGGCGGCCTGAAAGCCTCCGGCGCGGCCATGTCAGACTGGGTGCAGGCACGTCTGGGGGCCGAGGGGCGCTTTGTCGATCATTCCGGTCTGGGCAGCGACAGCCGGATCAGCCCCGCTGAGATGGTCAGCGCGCTCGTCGCGGCACAGGCCACGCCCTCAGGTCGCGGATTGAAACCGATCCTGCGCGATCTCGGGATGCGCGATGGCGACGGGGAGGAAATCGAAAGCCCGGTTTCGGTGATCGGCAAGACCGGCACGCTGAACTTCGTCTCCTCGCTTGTGGGCTATGTCCAACCCCCATCGGGGCGCGAAATGGCCTTCGCCATCTTCTGCGCCGATGCGGCCCGGCGTGACAGGCTGTCCGTCGCCGAACGCGAAGAACCCGAAGGCGGCAAGGCCTGGACGCGCCGCGCACGCCGCGTGCACGGACAACTTATCGCACGCTGGGCAGATCTTTACGCCTGACGCCCGACACTGCCCTTCAGGTCGAGGCCAACCCGCAAAACGGCGGCCCCGGATAGATCATGGCTTCAGATGCCGCACCCGCGCGCCCCATTCGATGGCCGCCGCGTGCAGGCGGTCTACGCGCAACTCCTCGCGCACCTCCTCAAGCATCCGCAACTCCACCTCATTGGGGTTGCCGTCTGCCGTCACCACATCGCAGGCCAGCGCATAGGCCGTCTCATTCAGCCGCTCTGGCAGCGCCTCGCGGATCAGCCCGAACAGCGCGTCCAGCCCATCCTCTTCCTCGAACAGGTCAAACACGATCTGGCTGATGCGGCGAATGCGGTCTGCATCGTAATCGGCAAAGACCGGCATGTGATTGACCATACGCTGGATCGCCACAAGCTCGGCCGTCCGGACGTTCTGGTCTGACGCCGAACAGGCCACCATCACGGCGATCAGCGCATCCTGGGGTGACATGGCAGAAGTGTCGGACATGGCGCTTTTCCTTGGCGTACCGGGCCGCTTCCCGGCCGTTTCTGGTAGCGACATTATTGACGTGATGCAGGGGCGGCAATAGAGGACGGGGGTTTCCGGGGGCATGGGGCCCCTTGGCGGATGCCAAAGGATGTGAAGCAATGTCTTCCCTGCGCGATGCGGCGATGAAATCGAAAGCCTGGCCCTTTGAAGAGGCCCGCGCCATCCTGAAACGGTATGAAAAGAAAGACCCCGAAAAAGGGCATATCCTGTTCGAGACCGGCTATGGCCCCTCGGGCCTGCCGCATATCGGCACTTTCGGCGAAGTGGCGCGCACGACCATGATCCGCCGCGCGTTCGAGGTGATCAGTGACATCCCCACACGTCTGATCTGCTTCTCCGATGATCTCGACGGGATGCGGAAGGTGCCCGAAAACGTCCCGCAACAGGACATGCTGCGCGGCCATATGCAAAAGCCGCTGACCAGTGTGCCCGATCCTTACGGCGAATACGAAAGCTTCGGCCACCACAACAACGCCATGCTGCGGCGGTTTCTGGATACCTTCGGGTTCCAGTATGAATTCATCTCGGCCACCGATTTCTATCGTTCCGGTCAGTTCGACACCACGCTCCGTCTGGCCGCCGAACGCTATGACGCGATCATGAACATCATGCTGGCCAGCTTGCGCGAAGAACGCCAGCAGACCTACAGCTGCTTCCTGCCCATCCACCCGGAAACCGGCCGCGTCCTTTATGTGCCCATGAAGAACGTCGATGCCGTGCGGGGCGAGATCACTTTCGACGACGAGAACGGCCGCGAATGGACGCTGCCAGTGACGGGCGGCAATGTGAAGCTGCAATGGAAGCCCGACTTCGGCGCCCGCTGGGCCGCGCTGGACGTGGATTTCGAAATGTATGGCAAGGACCACAGCACCAACACCCCATCTATGACGGGATCTGCGAAGTGCTGGGCGGCCGCAAACCCAACCACATGACCTATGAGTTGTTCCTTGATGATCAGGGGCAAAAGATTTCCAAATCCAAAGGCAACGGCCTGACCATCGACGAATGGCT
Source organism: Rhodobacter sp. (assembly GCA_013824045.1). GTDB lineage: Bacteria > Pseudomonadota > Alphaproteobacteria > Rhodobacterales > Rhodobacteraceae > Paragemmobacter. Next base: position 2,301 of record PNND01000066.1, read on the forward strand.
GACCTATGCGGCCACGGAAAGCCTGTCCTATTTCATGTATCAAAAGCCCAAGACGGCCAAGCGGATGCATTTCGACGTGATCCCGCGCGCGGTGGATGAATACCACCAGCAACTGCGCGCCTATCCTACGCAGGATGTCGACGGGCAGGTGAACAACCCGGTCTGGCACATCCACGGCGGCACCCCGCCCGAGTCGCACATGATCGTGCCCTTCTCGATGCTTCTGAACCTTGCCAGCGTGGCGGGGGCCAAGGATGCCAAGGGGCTTTGGGGTTACATCCGCGCCTATGCGCCCGAAGCCTCGCCCGAAACGCATCCCGATCTGGACGCGGCAGCGGGCTTTGCCGTGCGCTACTTCACCGACCGCATCGCCCCGACCCGCGTGTTCCGCGCGCCCGATGCCAAGGAACGCGCCGCGATCGAGGATCTGCGC
>PNND01000072.1 GCA_013824045.1 Rhodobacter sp.
CTGGTGCTGTTCTGGATCTGGGATCCGCTCGGCTGGATCGGCGTGGGCCTCACCGTCTGGTGCTACTACTTCTTCCGCGATCCCAAACGCGCCGTGCCGCAGAATGCAGGCCTCATGGTCAGCCCCGCCGATGGCGTCGTCTCGCTCATCGAACGCGCCGTTCCGCCGCCCGAACTGGGCATGGCGCCAGAACCGCTGATGCGCATCTCGGTCTTCATGTCGGTCTTCAACTGCCACGTGAACCGCGCGCCCATCGCGGGCCGGATCAGCGAAATCGCCTATCGCCCAGGCAAGTTCCTGAACGCCTCGCTCGACAAGGCCTCGGTCGACAACGAACGCAATTCGGTCCGCATCGACATGGCCGATGGCCGCTCCATCGCCGTGGTGCAGATTGCAGGCCTCGTCGCCCGCCGCATCCTCTGCTTCGCGGTCAAGGGTCAGGATATCCGCACCGGCGAACGCTTTGGCCTGATCCGCTTCGGCTCACGCCTCGACATCTACCTCCCCGACGGGATCGAACCGCAGGTCGCCCTCGGGCAGACCTGCGTCGCCGGCGAAACCGTCATCGCCACCCTTGGCATCGACAGCCCGCAACGCATGGCCCGCATGGAATGACCCAGCCGCCCGAAGCCCCACGCCCCCGCCGCAAGCTGCATATCCTGCAACTTCTGCCGAATCTCGTCTCAGTCGTGGGCCTCTGTGCGGGTCTGACGGCCATCCGCTTTGCCATTGATGGCCACATCGCCACCGCCGTCGCCCTGATCGGCCTTGCCGCCGCACTCGATGCGCTGGATGGCCGCCTCGCGCGGATGCTGAAATCCGAAAGCGCGATCGGCGCAGAACTCGACAGCCTTGGCGATTTCGTCAATTTCGGCGTCACCCCTGCCATCGTCCTTTATCTCTGGGGGCTGAAGGGCGAGGCGAGCCTCGGTTGGATCGCCGTCCTGATCTATGCCATCTGCTGCATGCTGCGGCTTGCCCGGTTCAACGTCGGCAGCAAGGCTGCAAATGGCGAAGAACCGGCCGAACGCACCTCTTTCATCGGTGTCCCATCCCCAGCGGGGGCGATGCTGGTGCTGGCCCCCATCTACCTCGCCTTCTGCTTTCCCGGCGATGTGCGCATCCCTGCCGGCGTCATCGCCTTCTGGATGGTCGCCATGGGGGCCCTGATGATCAGCCGCATCCGCACCCCGTCGCTGAAGCGTGTCACCTTCTATGCCGAAGACGCGCGCTATATCCTCGTGGCCCTTGCCGCGCTGATCGCCGCCCTGCTGACCTATCCTTGGTTCACGCTGATGGGGCTGACCGTGGCCTATCTCGGCGGCATCTTCTTCGTGGCCCGGCAACAGCTTCTCGACCTGTTCCGCAAGGTTGGATAACCAGCCCGCCCGTCTTCCCGCGCCCTTGCGCCCAAGCCCAACCCCGCCTAGCGTGCCCCGGTCACAATACCGGAGGAACCCATCATGAAACCCGTGCGCTGGGGTGTGCTTGGCAATGCCAAATTCGCCCGCGAACACATGGCCCCGGCCATCCACATGGCCGAAAACGCCGAACTCGTCGCCCTCGGCACGTCACAGCCGGGGCAGGCCACGGGCTGGGATTTCTGCCCCGGTCTCAAGCAGATGACCTATGCCGATCTGCTGGCCGATCCCACCATCGACGCGGTCTACATTCCGCTGCCGAACCACATCCATGCGGAATGGACGCTCAAGGTGCTCGAGGCAGGCAAGCATGTCCTGACCGAAAAGCCAATTGCCATGAAGGCGTCAGAGATCGATACGATCATCGCCGCGCGTGATCGCACGGGTCTTCTGGCGGCCGAGGCCTACATGATCGTCCACCACCCGCAATGGATCCGCGCCCGCGAACTGGTGCAGGGCGGGGCTATCGGCAAGCTGCGCCATGTCGACGCCTTCTTCAGCTATGACAACCACGAAGAAACCCAAAACATCCGCAACCGCCCGGAAACTGGCGGCGGCGGCATCCGCGATATTGGCGTCTACACCTACGGCTCCGCCCGGTTCGTCACGGGGGCCGAAGCGACGGATATCTCCTGCCGCATGATCCGGGAAAACGGCGTGGATGTCTGGGCCGAATTGGACGCCATCCTCGAAGGCCCGCTTGGCCGCGCGACCTATACGGCCATGACGTCGATGCGCCTGCAGAACCGGCAAGAGGTCACGTTCCATGGCGACAAGGGCCTCTTGAAGGTCGCCAACGGCCCCTTCAACGCCAACCTCTTTGCCGAGGCGCGGATCGAGTTGCACAACGGCTCGACCATCACCTCCGAGCGCTGGCCCGCCGCCAACCATTACAAGCTGCAGGTGGAAAACTTCGGGAAATCCATCCGCACCGGGGCCGCCTACCCGTGCCCGCTGGAATTCACCCGTGGCACACAGGTGATGATTGACGCGGCCTTCGACACGGCCCGCGAAATCCACTGGTAAAATGAAGGGGCTGGGGGCAATCGCTTGCCCCCGGCCCCTATCCGCGCGGCGGGCGGGATCAGCCCTCCATCGCCTCCAACTCGTCGATGAAGCCTGCGATCATCGACAGCCCCTTGTCCCAGAACTTCGGATCGCTGGCATCAAGGCCAAAGGGCGCCAGCAATTCCTTGTGGTGCTTCGATCCGCCCGCCTTCAGCATCTCGAAATACTTGGTCTCGAAATCCGGTAGCCCATCGGCATAGGCCGCATAAAGCGCATTCACCAACCCGTCGCCAAAGGCATAGGC
>PNND01000389.1 GCA_013824045.1 Rhodobacter sp.
GCCGTGGCCGGGCTGGCCATCCGCCACCTGCAGGGCGGCCTTCAGACACAATTCCTTGAACGCGCCGATCTTGGCGGGCGTCGCGCCCTCCATCGCTTCCAGCTGCATGCGGTGGTCAAAGGCAAAGACCCGCATGGTAGACCAATCCTTATGCCGGTTGGTGGCCCAATGCACCTGTTCCAGCGCGGCATCCTTACGCAGCGCGCGTTCCACCACGCCGCGTTGCAGGAAGAATTGCAGCTCTTCCCAGCTTGGATAGGCGGGCGTGCAGCCATGCCGCGACACGGCAAAGGCCCCGCAGGCATTGGCGTATTTCAGCGCGACAGGCCAAGGCTCGCCATCCAGCCAGCCCTTGAGCAGACCGGACATGAACCCGTCGCCCGCGCCGAGCACATTGAACACCTCGATCGGGAAGCCGGGGCCGGTTTCGCCGTCATCCAGACAGTCGGGGATCGCGCCGGTGAACGCCGCAGCCCCCATCGGCCCGCGTTTGCAGACCAGTGTGGCGGTGCTGACAGCGCGCACCGCCCGCAGGGCGGCGATGGTGTCGGTCGTGCCGCCGGCGATGTGGAATTCCTCCTCGGTGCCGACGATCAGATCGAAATAATGCAGCGTCGCCTGCAGCTTGGCCGTGACGGCAGCGCTTTCGATGAAGCGGCTTTCGCCCGCGCCATGCCCGGCAAGGCCCCAAAGGTTGGGGCGATAATCGATGTCCAGCGCGGTTTGCAGCCCGTGCTTGCGCGCCAGATCCAGCGCCTTGATCACCGCCGCCTCGGTGCGGGGATGGGACAGATGCGTTCCTGTTGCCACCACCGACCGGGCCTCGGCGATGAAGCCCTCATCAATATCATCCGCGCAAAGCGCCATGTCGGCGCAGTTTTCCCGGTAGAAGATCAGCGGGAATTGCTTGTCATCGCGGATACCCAGAAGAACCAGCGCCGTCAGCCGTTCGGGATCGGTCTTGACGCCGCGCACATCCACGCCTTCACGGGCCAATTCCTCGCGGATGAAGCGGCCCATATGTTCATCGCCTACGCGGGTGATCAGCGCAGATTTCAGACCCAGCCGCGCAGTGCCGGCGGCCATGTTGGTGGGGCTGCCGCCGATATACTTCTGGAAAGACCCCATATCTTCCAACCGCCCGCCCACCTGCGCGCCGTAGAGATCAACCGAGGATCGGCCAATGGTGATGACATCAAGGGTCTTGTCAGGTTGCGTCACCCTAATCTCCTTTGGGCGCTGGCCCTGCGGATGCAGGGATTCGGCAGATGCGGCTTTTTGGAATTTTTATTCCAAAAAGCCGCATGGGGAAAGGGATTTCTGATCCCGGCCTGATGAAGTTCCGTCAGCCCCGCGCTGTGCCGATGGCAACAGCCAGCGCCAACGAAAGCGCCAGCGTGGCCGAAAGCGACCGGAAGGCCCCAAAATCCACCTCCGGCACGGTCAGCACGACCGAAGAGAGGCGCGCGATGGGGCTGGTGAGGTGATCCGTGATCCCCACCACCGGCAAGCCGCGCGACCTTGCATCCTGCGCCAGAGAAAGGGTTTCATCCGAATAGGGCGCGAAAGTGATGGCGATGCAGGCATCACTGGGCCGCAGCGCATGGCGATGGTCCAGCCGCCCCGCATGATCATGCAGGATCGCCGGAACCGCCAGTTTCTCCAGCACATAGGTCAGATAGCTTGCCACCGGATAGGCCCGGCGCAGGCCCACCACATGAAGCGTATCTGCCCGCGCCAGCAGGGCAACGGCCTGCGAAAGCGCCGTTTCATCCGCGGATTTGGCCAGTTGCTCCAGCGACAACCGCCCAGCTTCGACAAACTCCGCCAGCAGGGCCGAGGGGCTGCCTGCGCCGCTGTCTTTCAGGTTCCGCAGGCGGGTGGTGTAATCGGGCCATCCCGGCGCATAGGCATCGCGAAACAGTTTCTGCATTTCGGAAAAGCCGGAAAAGCCAAGGATCTGGCAAAACCGCATCAGGGCCGAAGGCGGCACATCGGCCCCGCTGGCAAGTTCGGCCACGGTGGAGACGGCGATCCGGTCGGTATTGGCGGCGATGTAATCGGCGCATTGGCGCAGCCGTTTCGGCAGCCCGTCGGTGACCGAAGCAAGGCGGCTGCGAAACTCGTCAATCGTGGTCGGCGCGGCGTCGGTCATGCATCTCCCCGGCAAGTGGGGCAAAGCTAGCATCGCAGAACGAATATTCCAACCGTTTATGGAACGCGCTGCGAAGGCGATTTCTGACGCAGAAATCGCGGCGGAATTTGACGCAAATTCCGCGAGCCATCCTTGAAGGCCGATTTCTGCGTCAGAAATCGGCGCGAAATCTGCGCCAGATTTCGCTACAGCGCCCGCAGCCCCGCGCCAAAGCGCCGCGCATTGGCGCGGTACCCGGCGGCCGAGGCCAAGAGCCGCGCCTGCGCCGCATCGTCCAGCATCCGCACCACCTTGCCGGGGCTGCCCATGACCAGCGATCCGTCGGGGATTTCCTTGCCCTCGGTGATCAGGGCGCAGGCCCCAATCAGGCAGCCCCGCCCGATCTTCGCCCCGTTCAGGATCGTGGCCCCCATCCCGATCAGCGTGCCATCGCCGATGATGCAGCCATGCAGGATGGCCTTGTGGCCGATGGTGCAATCCGCCCCGATCACGAGGGGGAAGCCCATATCGGTGTGCAGGACGCAGTTTTCCTGCACGTTCGATCCCTGCCCGACCCGGATTTCCTCATTATCGCCACG
>PNND01000286.1 GCA_013824045.1 Rhodobacter sp.
CAGAGATCGAGGATCATCTGCGTGGCAAGGTCCAGCCCCGGCAGGGTGAAGGCCGGGTCCACCCCGCGTTCGAACCGGTAGCGCGCATCGGAATTGATCTTCAGCGCGCGCCCCGTGGCGGCGATCGTGATCGGGTCCCAATAGGCGGATTCGAGGAAGACATCCGTCGTCGCCTCGCTGCAACCGGAGACCTCACCCCCCATGATGCCCGCCAGCGATTCCGGCCCGGAATCATCCGAGATCAACATCATGCCGGGTTGGATCCTGTAGGTCCGCCCGTCCAGCGCGAGAAACTCTTCGCCGCCCTCGGCCGGGTGGATGCGTAGCGCGCCTTTCACCTTTGCCGCATCGAACACATGCAGCGGGCGGTTCAGGCCGAAGGTGAAGTAGTTGGTGATATCCACCAGCGCAGAGATCGGGCGCAGGCCAATCGCTATGAGGCGCGATTGCAGCCATGCGGGCGAGGGGCCGTTGGTGACGCCCCGGATCAGGCGACCGGCGAAGAGGGGGCAGCCCTTGGCCTTGAGGTCCGGCGCGATCTCCACTTTGATCGGGCAGGGGAAGCCGCCTTTGATGGCCGGGATCGGCAGCGGTTTCAGCGCGCCAAGCCCCCGTGCGGCAAGGTCGCGGGCCAGCCCGCGCACGCCCAGCGCATCAGGGCGGTTGGGGGTGATCTTGATGTGGATCATCGGGTCCACCGCCGCCGGGCGGTTTGCGGCCAGCCAGTCGACGAATTTCTCGCCAACCTCGCCCGAGGGAAGTTCGATGATGCCGTTATGTTCGTCGGACAGTTCCAACTCGCGCTCTGACGCCATCATGCCGTGGGATTCGACGCCCCGGATCTTGCCCACGCCCAGCGTCACGTCGATGCCGGGTACATAGTCACCCGGCTTGCACAGCACGACGGTGATCCCGGCGCGGGCATTGGGGGCGCCGCAGACGATCTGCTTTTCGCCCTCATCCGTCAGCACGCGGCAGACGCGCAGCTTGTCGGCATCGGGATGCTGTTCGGCATGCAGGACCTTGGCCAGCGTGAAGGGGGCCAGCCGGGCGGCGGGATTGGTCACATCCTCCACTTCCAGCCCCAGATCGGTGAGGGCGTAGAGGATGTCATCCAGAGCCGCCTCGGTGTCGAGGTGGTCCTTGAGCCAGGAGAGGGTGAATTTCATCGGGCCGGTCCCTTTGGAAGTGCAGGGCAGGGATTAGCGCAAAGGCGCGGCGAGGGGAAGGTGGGGGGAAGGAGGGGTAGAAGGTGGGGTGGTTGCGGCGAACGGGGTTTCCCAAATGGAAACGCGTTGTTCTGGCCGTGCCTGTCATGAGGCGCGTATGTGCCACATTTTCGAACCGGATGGGTGGCATCCCTTTGTCTATGGACCCGATGTTTAAAGTACCCGACCAAACCCGCCGTGTCCCGGCATGGCGACTGATCCTGATTATGGGCCTGTCGCTGCTTGCGCTGTTGCTTTTGGTAATCTGAAGCCTGACAGCCCTTTTGAAAACGGAGAAAGCCCCGCCTTGGCGGGGCTTTCTATTTTGGCATCCTGCGATGGATCAGCGGCTGAGGCCGCCGGGCAGATCGGGCATGTCGAGCGCGGCGAATCCATAGTGGCGCAGCCAGCGCAGATCGGATTCGAAGAAGGCGCGCAGGTCGGGGATGCCGTATTTCAGCATGGCGATGCGGTCGATCCCCATGCCGAAGGCAAAGCCCTGCCACTGCGCAGGATCCACCCCGGCGGCCTGCAGCACCTTGGGGTGCACCATGCCGGAACCGAGGATTTCCATCCACTTGTCGCCCTGCCCGATCTTGAGCTGGCCACCTTCCCACGAACAGCGGATGTCCACCTCGGCCGAGGGTTCGGTGAAGGGGAAGTGGCTGGCGCGGAAGCGGAGTTCCACCGAGGGCACCTCGAAATAGGCGCGGCAGAATTCTTCCAGCACCCATTTCAGATTGGCCATGCTGATATCGCGGTCGATCGCCAGACCTTCGACCTGATGGAACATGGGCGTATGGGTCTGGTCCATGTCCATCCGGTAGACGCGGCCGGGCGCGATAACACGGATCGGCGCGCCCTGTTCGGTCATGGCGCGGATCTGCACCGGGCTGGTATGGGTGCGCAGCACATGGGGCGGGCGGTCGTCGCCGGGGGCGCGGTGCATGAAGAAAGTATCATGCTCCTGCCGCGCGGGATGTTCCGGCGGGATGTTAAGCGCATCGAAATTGTACCAGTCGGATTCCACCTGCGGGCCTTCGGCCACGGCAAAGCCCATGTCGGCGAAGATGGCGGTAAGCTCCTCCATCACCTGTGACACAGGATGGATGGTGCCGCGCGGGCGCGGGCGGCCAGGCAGGGTGACATCGAGCCATTCGGTGCGCAGCCGTTCGTCCAGTGCGGCATCGGCCAGCCCGGATTTGCGGGCGCGCAGGGCGGCGTCAATCTCATCCTTGAGCACGTTCAGCATCGCGCCTGCGGCCTTTCGGGCGTCAGGCTCCATCTTGCCGAGGGTGGCCATCATGGCGCTGATCTCGCCCTTCTTGCCAAGGGCCGCGACGCGCACCTCTTCCAGCGCGGATTCGTCCGCGGCATTGGCGACGGCGGTCAGATACTTGGCCTTGAGCGTGTCGAGCCCGTCCATGAAAGCCTCCTGAGGGTGCGGAGGGGTGGTAGCGGGAAGGGGGCCGCGATGCAAGGGCATGACCGGGGGGATGCCCC
>PNND01000362.1 GCA_013824045.1 Rhodobacter sp.
CGTTGGATCAGTTCAGATAACCGCCATCGCTGTCATCGCCGGTCTCTTCCATCAACCGGTCGAAATCCGGCACGATGATGTGGCGCTTGCCTTCCAGCTCGATCACCCCGTCGCGCTTCAACGCGCTCACCTGACGGCTCACCGTCTCCAGCGTCAGGCCCAGATAATCCGCCATCTCTTCCCGCGTCAGCGGCAGGTCGAACACAATGCCACCCTTCGGCGTCTTCGGCTTCAGGCTGGCATCCCGCCGCGCGATGATCGCCAGAAGCGACGCGATCTTTTCCCGCGCCGTCTTGCGCCCGAGCAGCAGCATCCACTCCCGCGCCGCATCCAGCTCGTCCAGCGTCATTTCCAGCAGCCGCTGCGCCACATGCGGGGTGGATTGCATCAGCTCTTCGAACGGCTTCTTGCGGAAACAGCACATCACCAGATCGGTCGTCGCTGTCACATCATAGGCCGCCGTCGATCGCCCCGGCCGCCCCACGAAATCCGACGGCAGCAAAAGCCCCACCATCTGCCGCCGCCCATCCTCCATCGTCTGGGTCAGCGTGGCGATCCCGGTCACGACCGACGCCACGAAATCCATCCGGTCGCCCGACCAGATCACCGTCTGTCCGGCCTGAAAGCTGCGGTAATACTTGATCTGCTCCAGCTTCGCCAACTCATCCGCTTCACAGCGCGAACACACCGCACGATGCCGGATCGGGCAATCTCCGCAATCATGCGATGTGATGTGCAGATCATGATGGGCCATGCGCAGCCTTTCCGTCCCCGCCCCAGACACCCCGCGACACGGTTTGATCTGAATCAAGGCTTAACTTTCGTTCATCTTAGAAGCTATGCGAATGACACATGAATCGCAACTCACCCGTCTTGGTCTTTTTGACGCGCGCGTGCCGCGCTATACCAGCTATCCCACCGCGCCCCACTTTGCGCCCGGTGTCGGGGAAAGCGATTTTGTGAAATGGATTCAATCCATTCCAGCGGGTTCGGCGATCTCTCTCTACCTGCACGTGCCCTTTTGCCGCCGCCTCTGCTGGTTCTGCGCATGTCGCACGCAAGGCACCTCATCCGATGTCCCGGTCCGCGCCTATGCCGACACGCTCAAGGCGGAAATCGCGCTTCTCAAACGCTACCTCGCCCCCGGCATCACCCTGTCGCGCCTACATTGGGGGGGCGGCACGCCCACCCTTCTGCCCGCCGATCTGATGCGCGATCTAGCCGATACGATCTTTGCCGCCGTCCCGATGGGCGAAGGCGCCGAATTCTCGGTCGAGATCGATCCGAATGAAATCGATGAAGCCCGCCTCGACGCGCTCGCCGCCGCAGGCATGAACCGCGCCTCCATCGGCGTGCAGGATTTCGACCCCGAGATTCAGAAAACCATCGGCCGCGAACAAAGCTATGAACTCACCCGCCGGGTCGCCGACATGATCCGCGCCCGCGGCGTGCGCAGCCTGAACGCCGATATCCTTTACGGCTTGCCGCACCAGACCCGCATCAGGATCGCGGATTCGGTCCAGAAACTGCTGACCCTCACCCCCGACCGCGTGGCGCTCTATGGCTATGCCCATGTCCCGTGGATGAGCCGCCGCCAACAGATGATCCCGTCCGACGCCATGCCCACCCCCGAAGAACGCCTCGGCCTGTTCGAAACCGCCCGGCAGTTGTTCACATGGGATGGCTATCAGGAAATCGGGATCGACCATTTCGCCCGCCCCGATGACAGCATGGCCGTTGCCGCCCGCAACGGCACCCTGCGCCGCAATTTTCAGGGCTACACCGATGACACCGCCCCGGTCCTGATCGGCCTCGGCGCCTCCTCTATCAGCCGCTTTCCGCAGGGCTATGCGCAAAACGTCTCGGGCACGTCCGATTATACCAAAGCCATCCGTGCGGGCCACTTCTCCACCCATCGCGGCCATGTCTTCGCGGGCGAAGATCTGCTCCGCGCCCGCATCATCGAAGCCCTGATGTCGGATTTCCACGTCAGCCGCGCCGAACTCCTACGCAACTTCTCCGCCCCAGCCGAACGGGTGGATCATCTCCTGCGCGCCGCAAGCGATGCCTTCCCCGGCATGTTGGACCTTTCGGCCGATGGTCTGTCCATCCCGCCGAAAGCGCGGCCCCTAACCCGCATGATCGCCCGCGCCTTTGACGCCTATGATCACAGCAAGGCGCAGCACTCTGCCGCGATCTGACGGCCCTTAGGGCGCAAAGCTTTCCACATGGGCCACCATGCGCGGCAGGCACACGCTGCGCAGGTCATAACGCTCCACCGCCGTCCGCCGCGCCGCATCGCGCAGGTGCTGAAACCGCGCGGGCTCTGCCAAAGCCTCGGTCAACACCCGCGACCATCCGGCAATGTCAAAGAAATCCACCAGCAGCCCGTTCTCGCCATGCCGGATCACCTCGCGCACCGGGGCGGTATCCGACCCGATCACCAGCGCCCCCGCCGCCATCGCCTCGACCATCGACCATGACAGCACGAAGGGATAGGTCAGATAGGCATGCGCCCGGCTGATCTGCAGCAGGTTCAGGAACGTCGGATACGGCACCTTGCCGATGAAATGCACCCGGTTCAGGTCCAGCCGATCCTTCACCTCGTCCAGATAGATATCCTTCCAGCGCCGCCCGTCCTTGGGGGGCGGGCCATAGCTCACGTCATTCCCGCCCACGATCACCACCTGCGC
>PNND01000175.1 GCA_013824045.1 Rhodobacter sp.
GATTGCTCCAGCGTTCCGGCCGCCACTGCCGCCTGCACGGCGCAGCCGGGCTCATGCGCATGGGTGCAGTCGCGGAACCGGCAATCGGGGGCCAGTTCGGCGATTTCAGCAAAAAGCACATCCAGCCCCACCGAAATATCGCTGATATGCAGCGTGCGGATGCCGGGCGTGTCGATCACCCAACCGCCCCCCGAAATCCCGTGCAGCGAGCGTGAGGTGGTCGTATGCCGCCCCTTTGAATCGTCTTCCCGGATGTCGCCTGTCGCCTGCGCCTCTTCCGGGGCCTTCTCGGCCAGCGTGTTCAGCAGCGTCGATTTCCCCACCCCGGACGAGCCGACCAGCGCCACCGTCTGCCCTTCGCCACACCACGGGGCAAGCGTCGCGGCGGCCTCCGGGGAATTGGCGTTCAGCGTCACCACGCTTAACCCGCGCTGCAACCCGGTGACCTGCTCCAGATAAGGTCCGGCATCGGGCACCTGATCGACCTTGGTCAGCACGATCACGGGCGTCGTACCCGCCTCATTGGCCAGCGCCAGATACCGCTCCAGCCGCGCCGGGTTCAGATCATCGTTGCAAGACGTGACAATGAACAGCGTATCGACATTGGCGGCAATCAACTGGGGGGCGGTGCCCCCTTCCGTGCGCCGCTGCAGCACCGTTCTGCGCTCCAGCCTGCGGCGCAAAAGCGCGGTCTCCGGCTCCACCAGCACCCAGTCGCCCACGGCATAGTCCGACGTATTGGCCTTTGGCGCCAGGTGCAGCTTCACCTGCCCCCGCAGGGATTGGGCTGTCATCCGCGACCGATGCACGGTTGCCACGCGCATCCTGTCTAGCCCGGCCTCGTCGGGCTCAAGCTGCTCATCAAAGAAGTCTGACCAGCCAAGGGTCGCCAGCGTCATGGGGGGGGCATCAACATCATCCGTCATCTTCTTTGCATGCGCGTCCAACCTGCCCAGCGCAAGCCCTCTCGTGCCGCCGATCCGTTCGTGCGGGGCGCAACTGCACGCCGCCTACGGCTGGACGTCAGCCCCACATGGCATTATCCGCTGCTCCTGTGCGTTCGGCACGGGAACAGGGGGCGATCAGGATGCTGTGGGAAATCCGCGCGCGCATGAGGCCTGCCCTTTCGATCATCGACCTGATCCCCCATATCCACCGCACCCCCGCCCTTGCCGCTCTGCGCCGTGCGGTGCTGGAAGGACGCCCGCAGACAATCCGCCTGTCCGACGATGACCGCGACCTCGCCTTCCACGATGCCGCCGTGCAGCTCACCTCGCCCATCGGCGCGCGGGTCTTGCAGGCCCTCTACAAGGGCGGGCATTTGAAGCTGAAAAAACCCGGCGCCAAAACACTGCCCTCGCTGGAGGCCTATATCGCGACGGAACCCCAATTCCGCGCCGAGGTCGCCCGCATCCGCGCCGAAGAAGACACCCGCCGCCAAAGGCTCGCCGCCATCATCGCCGACCCGGCCTGCGCGCATGAGCCAGAGCTTGACCCTTCCCTGATCGACAAGGTCATGTCCGCCCGCCTTGGCCATGCCGCGGAAGGAACGATCCTGATCGCGGGCCTCACCTGTCACCGCGCCATCAAACACCCGCCCGAGCAAACCGATGCCCGCCTGCGCAGCGAAGGCCGCGTGATCTGCTGGTGGATCGACAATGCCGGCATCCGGAAGGGCGATCCGGGCTGATACCGCCCTGCCCGCGCCTGCCAGCAGTCAAGCTGCCAGCAGAACCCGCGCTTCATAGGCCTTCAGCGTCAGCCTTGCCGAAGCAAAAGCCGTTTCGCGCTGCGCCAGTTCCGGGAACAGCGCACGGATTTCCTCGGCCTGATCAGCCTCCATGCCGCTCAGCATCCGCTGTGCGGGTTGGAAGCTTTCGCTCCATGCCCCATCGGCGCAGACAATCTCATGCCCTTCGAACATGATATGCACATAGGTCAGACCCGGCAGGAAAACCGTCTCGATCCCCGGCAATCCGACCAGATGCAGCGCAGCCACCAGAACCTCGGCCTCGCCGAACAGCATCTCTGCCCGTGCGCCTTCGATCAGCATGCGATGCTGCGGCGATACCAGCATGTCCTGCCGTGGCAGCCCGTCGCCCAGCGCCCCCGCCGCGATCCGCACCGGGCGCAGCTGCGGATCGGCAATCAGATCCATTGCCGACAAGACGCGCTGGCCAGCCCATAGAAGGGGCCAATAGCCATGATCGCGCGTCAGCACCTCATCCCCGGCCCGCAGGGTTTCCACCGCCACCTCGCCCCGACGCGTCGTGATCAGGGTGCCGGGCGTGAAGCAGGGAATGACCGTCTCGAAATTCGAGAATTGCATCGATCCCAGTATCGCGCCGTTTGAATCGAGGAACTGCACCGTCCCGTTTTGCGTGCTGCCCGGATCGTAAATGATATTGGTGTTCCGCCAGCCCCAGTTGGTCAGGTCCAGAACGTCATTATCGCCCGCGTTTTCGCCGCCATCGACCACATCGCCAACACCTGTCAGCCGGATCGTGTCATCGCCCGCCCCGCCGATCTGGGTATCGGCACCATCGCCGCCTTCCAGAAGATCATTGCCGTCGCCGCCTTCCAAGCGGTCATTGCCCGCGCCCCCTTGCAGCGTGTCACTGCCGGTGCCGCCGAACAGGCTGTCATTGCCGCCATCGCCGCGCAGCAGGTCATTGTCGGCCTCGCCCAC
>PNND01000070.1 GCA_013824045.1 Rhodobacter sp.
ACTGGACGGTATCGGCGAAAGCGGCGCACGTCTTGGCCTTCTGGCTTTGCCAGGAACCGAAACCCGCGACTTCTCAGCGGATGGCGCCCATGCGGGCCATGACCACGGGGCCGAGGAGAAGGCCACCGGACATGATCACGGCCACGATCACGGGCACGACCATTCAGCCGAGGAAAAGGCCGCCACCGAAGATCACGATCATGGCCACGACCACGGGCATGACCACGGGCACGAAGAAACCGCCTCGGCAGAACATGACCATGGCCACAGCCATGACGGCACCGATCCCCATGCCTGGCTTGATCCGGCCAATGCGCAGGTCTGGCTGGCGGCCATCGCGGCGGAACTTGGCCGACTGGACGCGGAAAACGCCGCGACCTACGCCGCCAATGCCGAAGCCGCCATCGCCCGCGTGCAGGCGCTCGACGCCGAAGTGGCGCAGATCCTCGCCCCGGTGCAGGGCAAGCCGGTGGTCGTCTATCACGATGCCTATGGCTATTTCGCCGCCCATTACGGGCTTGATGTGTTCGGCTCAGTCGCCCTTGGCGATGCCACCGCCCCCGGTGCCGCCCGCCTGTCCGACCTGCGCGCGGGGATCGAAGCCGGCACCCCCGTCTGCCTTTTCCCCGAGGCGCAGCACGACCCGGCGCTGATCACGCAACTGGCCGATGGCACCGGCGCGAAGGTGGGTGCCGCACTGGATCCGAACGGCTCCACTCAGGACCCCGGACCGGGTGCTTATGACGGGCTGATGCGCAGCCTTGCGCAGGCCATGGCTGATTGCGTTGCGGGCACGCCCTAAGCATTGCGCTTGACCGTCCCCTCCACAATCTCCACCACTGGCACAGGGCGGAGACGAGGGGACGGATGACGGATCGGCAGTTGGGGATCTCCCCGTTCGGTGTGGCGGCAGATGGCAGTCCTGTACAACGCGTGACCATCGGGCGAGACGGGTTATGCGTTTCCGTCCTGACATGGGGCGCCGTGCTGCAGGGTGTCTGGCTGGAGGGGGCAGAGCGCAACCTCACGCTGGGGTCCGACCGGCTTTCCGATTACGAAGGCGCGATGCGCTATCACGGGTCGCTGATCGGCCCGGTCGTGAACCGCTTCACCGATGCCCGTGCGCCGCTTGGCGGCCGCGTCCTGCGGTTCGACGCCAATCAGGACAACCGCCACTGCCTGCATTCCGGCTCGGCTGGAACCCATCTCAAGGTCTGGCGTCTGGCCGAAGCCACCGAAGATTCCCTGCGTCTGGAACTGGATCTGCCCGATGGCCAAGGCGGCTTTCCGGGCAACCGCCGCGTGACGGCGGCCTATCAGGTGGATGGTGCCAGCCTGCACCTGCGCGTCCATGTCACCACCGATCAGCCAACCTTGGTGAACTTCGCCAATCACAGCTACTGGAACCTTGATGGCACCCCCACATGGGCCGGTCACCGCCTTTGGGTCGATGCGCCCTATTTCCTGCCCACCACCCCGGATTTCACCCCCACGGGCGAAATGCGCCCGGTCGAAGAGGGCGGAATGGATTTCCGCAAGACCCGGCGTATCGATCCCGCCACGAACGCCTTCGACACTTGCTTCTGCCTGTCTGATGAGCCCGCCCCCCTGCGCGAAGTGCTGCGCCTGAATGGCCAATCCGGCATTGGCATGGTGGTCTCTACCACCGAACCGGGGATTCAGGTCTATGACGGGCGCAACGCCTTTCGCCCCGGCAAGCGCGCCTATGAAGGCTTGGCAATCGAGGCACAGGGTTGGCCCGATGCACCCAACCATGCGGGCTTTCCCTCGATCCTGCTGGAACCCGGCGGGGAATACCGCCAGCACACCGTCTGGCGTTTCACCCGCGGTTAACCATCCACCCCGCCTGTCCCGGCAGTGCGGAACCACTCCACGATGGCCGCGCGTTCGGCGGGTTCCATATAGCTCAGGTTGGCGGGCGGCATGGCGTGCGAGATGCCCGATTGCAGATAGATCCGCCGCGCTTCCTGCGCGATCTGGGCAGGCGTCTCCAGCACCACCCCCTTGGGCGGCCAATACATCCCCTCCCACACCGGTTCCGCCGCATGGCACATGGAACAGCGCCCTTGAACGATGCCCACCACATCCTCAAACCCGCTGGCCGAAGCATAGGTCAGCGCCGCGCCCGACAGTTGGGTCTGATCCTCCTCCCCCGCCCGCAGGGCCATCGGCGCGGTCGACAGCCATGCGATGATCAGGAACAGCACCGCAGTCGCCGCCCAAGTCCAATGCGGGCTGCCCTTGCGCGCGTGCTGGGTGTTGAACCAGTGCCGGATCGTCACCCCCATCAGGAACACAAGGCTCGCGATCAGCCAGTTCCATTCCGTCGCAAAGACCAGCGGGTAATGGTTCGACAGCATCAGAAACAACACAGGCAAGGTCAGGTAATTGTTATGCGTGCTGCGCTGCTTGGCGATCTTGCCGTATTTCGGGTCCGGCACCCGCCCCGCCTTCAGATCGGCCACCACGATCTTCTGGTTCGGGATGATCACCATGAACACATTGGCCGACATGATCGTCGCCGTGAACGCCCCCAGATGCAGCAGCGCCGCCCGCCCTGAAAACACCTGCGTATAGCCCCAAGACATCGCCACAAGCACCGCAAACAGCGCCACCATCAGAACCGTCTGGTTGGCATTCAC
>PNND01000446.1 GCA_013824045.1 Rhodobacter sp.
CAGGTGCAGTTGCGCCATGTGGGATGGCGATCCAGCGGGTTGCCGGGGATATCGAAGGTCACGTCATCGGGCAGGGTGACGGGCAGGTTGGCCTTTGCTTCCGGCACGACGCCACAGGTGGCGCAATGGATAACCGGGATCGGGCAGCCCCAATAGCGCTGGCGCGAAATGCCCCAGTCGCGCAGGCGGAACTTGGTGACGCCCTTGCCGTAGCTATGGGTTTCGGCATGGGCGATGGCAGCAGCGATGGCCGCCTCCCCGGTTTGCACCGCATCCCCAGCGAAACCGCGCACGTAGGTGACGCGTTCGGATTTCATCGGAACAAAGGCTTCGGTCAGCGGGGTGTCTTCCGCGCCCTCGGTCACGAAGACCGCGTCGATGGGCAGGCCATACTTGGTGGCAAAATCGAAATCGCGCTGGTCATGCGCCGGGCAGCCGAAGATGGCCCCGGTGCCGTAATCCATCAGGATGAAATTGGCGATCCAGACCGGCAATTCCCATGACGGATCAAGGGGATGCTTCACTCGGATGCCCGTATCATAGCCGATCTTCTCGGCCGTTTCGATCTCCTCGGCGCTGGTGCCCCCCTTGCGGCATTCAGCAACAAAGGCCGCCACGGCCGGATCCCCTTCCAGCGCCTTGGCCAGCGGGTGATCGGCGCTGATCGCGGCAAAGCTTGCGCCCATCAGCGTGTCAGGGCGGGTGGTGTAGACCTCAAGCTTTTCAAACCCTGCAGGTGCGCCCACGGTAACGAAGGCAAACTGCAACCCGCGCGACTTGCCGATCCAGTTCGCCTGCATCAGGCGCACCTTTTCGGGCCAATCGGTCAGGCCATCCAGCGCGTTCAGCAATTCCTCGGAATAGTCAGAAATCCTGAAGAACCATTGCGTCAGTTCCCGCCGTTCCACCGCCGCGCCAGACCGCCAGCCCTTGCCGTCGATCACCTGTTCGTTCGCCAGAACGGTCATGTCGACCGGGTCCCAGTTCACCACGGCGTTCTTGCGGTAGATCAGGCCCGCTTCCATCATGTCGATGAACATGGCCTGCTGCTGGCCGTAGTATTCCGGGTCGCAGGTGGCGAATTCGCGCGACCAGTCGATCGACAGGCCCAGCGGCTTCATCTGCGCCTTCATGTCGGCGATGTTGCCATAGGTCCAGGTCTTGGGGTGGCCGCCGCGTTCCATCGCGGCGTTTTCCGCAGGCATGCCAAAGGCATCCCAGCCCATCGGGTGCAGCACGGAATATCCCGCCGCCGCCTTCTGCCGAGCCACCACATCGCCCATCGTGTAGTTGCGCACGTGCCCCATATGGATGCGGCCCGACGGATAGGGGAACATCTCCAGCACGTAGTACTTGGGCTTGGCCGGATCGCGCCGCGCCGTGAAGGCCCCGGCCTGATCCCAGGCGGATTGCCATTTCGGTTCGGTCACAGCGGGTTCGTAGCGCGACATTCTTTGTCCCCAAGCGTTCGGATGCGCGCCGTTATACAAGGCGCGCCGCCAAGGTCCAGTGATCGCAGGCAAAAGCCTTTAGAGGTTGGCGTCCTGAATGCGCAGCTGACGCGCGCGGGTCAGGATCGCGTCCTCGATGGCGCGCACGGTGCCCGGATCGACCGCGCCACCGCCCGAAGATTGCAGCGCAACCTTCAAGCTGCGCGCATCCAGCGCTGGGTCCTGCACATAGATCGTCGCACGATAGGCACGGCCACCGCCGGGGGGCGTGCCAAAGCCGGTGACGATGACGCCGGTGAAAGGATCAACCGATTCGATGGGCAGGAAATTCAGCACGTCCTGAGCCGCGACCCAGAGGTACTTGTTCACCTCGACCGTTGTGTTCGGATCGTCGCCGGTGCGGAAAAGATCGAAGATGGACGATTGGTTGGTCTGCTCGCCCGAGGCGCGCTCCAGCGCGGCGCGCTGGGCCAGCGCGCGTTCACGTCGGTCTGCCGTCGCCTCTGACGGGATGGATGGCTCGGCGTTGCGGCCAAACAAGCCGCTGGCGATCCCGGTCCCGCAGGCCGATACAGAGATGAGCATGCCGCCAATCAGCGCGACCTGTGCCAAGCGATGCAGGTTCATCCAGTCCCCCGTTAGCCTTTGATCGCTGTCTAGCCCACCGTTTCCGGCGTGCCAAGGCTTTTCCCCCATCCGCCGCCCCACTGCGCGCCCATGCGGACCATGCACGTGGAAAGCAGCCCATTGATCCGGCAATCCGGCACCGCCCAAGGCCTTGTGGGGCGGGCGAATATGACTGTGGCAAGACTGCACCACGGATTTGAGGTTTAGGTTTCGTTAATGCTCCATCGTTGCAATCCGGGGCGGTAAGATTGATTAACAGTTCATCCCCACCCCGGATTCCCCTGGGTTGGGTTCCTTAAGATAACGAGGGAAAACGATGAAAAAGATTCTTCTTGCAACGACGATGCTCGTTGGTGGCGCATCGATCGCCGCAGCCGAAGTGACCGTGTCGGGTAGCGCCCGTATGGGTATTGTTTCGGGCTTCTCTGATGGCGTTGCTGCCAACGGCGACGAAAGCGATGTGGTGTTCAACTCGCGCGTTCGTGTGATCTTCAGCCTGTCCAACGAAACGGACTCGGGTCTGGCTTTCGGCGCGTCGATCCGCGCTGACAACGCTGTTGGCGGTGC
>PNND01000173.1 GCA_013824045.1 Rhodobacter sp.
GGCAGGACTTTGGGTATTTGAGCCAAGGTGAAACGGCAGGTCAGAAGGACCAGCGGGTGAGCGTATCGGGGCCGAGCGCGGTGGCGTCGATCAGCCTTGGTCGCGGGGCATCGGCAAGCGCTGTCAGGCCGAGGGGGCCGAGGACGGGGATGCCGTCGCCCCCGATCAGGCAACCGGCCTGAAAGAGGGCGAGTTCATCGACAAGTTTCGCGCGGATCAGGGCGGCGGCGAATTGGCCGCCCGCTTCGATAAGGATGCGGGTCAGGCCCTCGGCCGCCAGAAGGCGAAAGGTGGCGGGCAGGTCGAGATGGGCGCCATGGGTCGGGGCGGTGATCAGGCGGGCGGCGTTCTGGTCCCATCCTTTGGGCTTGGCTTTGGCGCCGTGCAGCACCCAGACCGGGTGCAGAGCGGCGGTCTGGCCGAGGCGGGATGTGGCGGGGACGCGCAGGTTGGAGTCGGCGAGGATGCGCAGGGGCTGATGGCTGGCCCCGATGTCGCGGGCGGTCAGATCGGGGTCATCGGCCAAGGCGGTGGCCGAGGTGGTCAGCACCGCATCATGGATGAGCCGCATCTGGTGGACGGCCCGGCGGGCCAAGGGGCCGGTGATCCAGCGGCTTTCGCCCGTGGCGGTCGCGATGCGGCCATCCAGCGTCGTGGCGAGTTTCAAGGTGACGAAGGGCAGGCCTTCGGTGATGCGCTTGAGAAAGCCCGCCTGCAGGGCGCGGGCGCGGGATTCCAGCACGCCTTCCGTTACCGCAAGGCCTGCGGCGCGCAGGATGGCATGGCCCCGGCCCGACACGCGGGGATCAGGGTCGGTCTGCGCGGTCACCACCCGGGAAAGGCGGGCGGCAACCAGCGCCTCGGCGCAGGGCGAGGTGCGGCCGTGATGGGCGCAGGGTTCGAGCGTGACAAAGGCAGTGGCCCCTTCGGCCTGCGCGGCCGCCTGGGCCAGCGCCATGCGTTCGGCGTGCGGGCGGCCGCCCGGCTGTGTCCAGCCGCGCCCGACGATGCGGCCTTGCTTGACGATGACGCAGCCGACGGCCGGGTTGGGCCACGTGCGCCCAAGCCCCCGCGCAGCAAGCGCGAGGGCGTGGGACATATGAACCTCGTCTTCGGTCACATGCGGCCCGTCACTCTTCCGGGCCGCCGCCGGGACGCAGTTCGCTGACGAATTTGTCGAAATCATCCGCTGCCTGGAAGTTCTTGTAGACGCTG
The DNA here is from genome assembly GCA_013824045.1 of Rhodobacter sp. Classification (GTDB taxonomy): domain Bacteria; phylum Pseudomonadota; class Alphaproteobacteria; order Rhodobacterales; family Rhodobacteraceae; genus Paragemmobacter. The sequence goes on from PNND01000173.1 coordinate 1,216, forward strand.
GCAAAGCGGACATAGGCCACGGTGTCGATCCGGGCGAGGGATTCCATGACAATCTCGCCGATCACCTTGGAGGAGATGTCGGTTTCGCCGAGGGATTCCAGCCGCCGCACGATGCCGGAAATCATCTGATCGATGCGTTCGGGATCGATGGGCCGCTTCTGCATGGCGATGCGGATGGAGCGTTCCAGCTTGGTCCGGTCGAAATCCTCGCGCTTGCCCGAGGATTTGATGACGACCAGATCGCGCAGTTGCACACGTTCATAGGTGGTGAAGCGGCCGCCGCAGGCCGGACAGAAACGCCGCCGCCGGATGGCGACGTGGTCCTCGGCGGGACGGCTGTCCTTTACCTGGGTGTCGATATTGCCGCAGAATGGGCAGCGCATGGGCCCCCTCCTTGCTTGTTGTTGGTTACGCCTGCCTCTAATCCCGGTGTTGCCCCGGGTATTTGCCCACAGATTATAGAGGCAAGCCTTCGATATGGGCTAGAACGAAGTTCGCGCCGCATGATCTGGGGTGCCGGGGTGTGGCGGCGCGGACTCAGAACGGTCAGCCGAAAAGGGTGTCACCCAACTGGTCGATGGCCTGTTTTGCCTTGGCGACCGAGGCATCTACGGCTTCGTCCCGCGAACTGCGCGTGTCGGCGCGGATCAGGCGATGCGTCTTCGTTTCACCCTCAATCGTCTTTTCGATACGCGCGGCAATGCGGTAGACGCCGCCCTCGGCAATGGGTTCGGGATAAATCCGAAAGTCGTTGTGCAGAACGGCCGCAGAGGCCGCTTCGGGCTTGGAGGCGGGGGCTGAAGAGCCAAAGATCCGGGAAAAGAACGAGGGCATCTGTGCTCCTGTCGCGGGGGGTCGGGTTCAGGTCTTTCGCCGGGCCGCGCCCGGACTAGTCGAGGTTGAGTGATCTGACGGACCGCCAATCATGGTTTCTGACGCGATCTTGCTCGGTCGGAATGTCATTCCTCGTCAAACCCGTGCTGGCATAGAAGCCGTCTGCAAAGGAACCCTCCGATGGCATCGGCGACCCGCGATCCAGATTTTCCTTGGATACGACGAGCACAGAGACATTCGGCAGACCATGTTCCGCACAATGCGCTGCGGCTTCATTCAGGTAGCTGCTCAGTCCTTGACCATTGACCTTTGCCATTCCCAACCTGCGCGCCAGTTCGGAATAGGTTAGCGCATGTTCGCCCGATAGCGCGGCCTTTGCGACGATCTTGATGGTCGCAAAGGCACGCTCTTTTGTCAGCGGGGATACAGGACGGCGTAAGGTCACTGATCCAGGAAACTCCGCAGCTTTCGGCTCCGTGACGGATGCTTCAGCTTGCGCAGCGCCTTGGCTTCGATCTGGCGGATGCGTTCGCGGGTGACGCTGAACTGCTGGCCCACTTCTTCCAGCGTGTGGTCGGTGTTCATCCCGATGCC
>PNND01000158.1 GCA_013824045.1 Rhodobacter sp.
ATCTGCGCGGGCGTTTGTACACTTCAGCCGCGAAGCGCGGCGCGCAACCCCTGGGCCGCGATCACTCGGCCTTGGCCACCAAAAGACCATCCGCCTTCAGCCCGGCATAGCTTTCATCCAGCGACTTTGTCGCCCGCGCGATCAGTATGTCGATCTCGTCGGTGGTGATCACCAACGGCGGGGCGATGATCATCCGGTCGCCGACATGCCGCATGATCAGGTTGTTGGCAAAGCAGCGCTCGCGCGTGCGCAGGCCGACTGTGCCAGATTCCGACGCAAACTTCGCCCGCTTGGCCTTGTCCGGCGTCAGCGCGATAGAGCCCATCAGGCCCACCAGCTTTGCCTCGCCCACAAGCGGGTGATCGGCAAGCTTGGCCCAGCGTTCGGCAAGATAGGGATGGGCCACGTCGCGCACATGCTCGACGATGCCTTCTTCCTGAATGATCCGCAGGTTTTCCAGCGCCACCGCCGCCGCCACCGGGTGGCCGGAATAGGTATAGCCGTGGAAAAACTCGCCTCCCTCGGCCACAACCGCCGCCACATCGTCACAGACGATCGATCCGCCGATGGGCTGATAGCCAGAGGACAGGCCCTTCGCGATGGTCATGATATGCGGCTTGATGCCAAAGGTCTGCGACCCGAACCAGTTGCCGGTGCGGCCAAAGCCGGTGATGACCTCATCCGCGATCAGCAGGATACCGTACTTGTCGCAGATGCGCTGAATCTCCGGCCAATAGGTGGCGGGCGGAATGATCACGCCGCCCGCGCCCTGCACCGGTTCCCCGATGAAGGCCGCGACGTTTTCCACGCCCAGTTCAAGGATCTTGTCTTCCAGCTGACGCGCGCGGGCGATGCCGAAATCGGCTTCCGTCATGTCGCCGCCCTCGCCCCACCAATAGGGCTGGTCGATATGAACGATCCCGTCGATCATGCCACCATGCGCATGGATCGGGGCCATACCGCCAAGGCTGCCGCCACCCATGGTAGAGCCGTGATAGCCGTTCTTGCGGGCGATGATCACGCGCTTGTCGGGCTGGCCCTTGACCTGCCAATAGCGGCGCACAAGCCGGATGTTGGTGTCATTCGCCTCGGACCCGGAGCCGGCAAAGAACACATGGTTCAGATCGCCCGGTGCCAGTTCGGCGATCTTGGCAGCCAGCGCGATAGCGGGCACATGCGTCGTCTGGAAGAAGGTGTTGTAATAGGCCAGTTCTTCCATCTGCCGCGCCGCGACCTCGGCCAGTTCCTTGCGGCCATAGCCGATGTTCACGCACCAGAGCCCGGCCATGCCATCCAGAATCTGATGACCTTCGCTATCAGTCAGCCAGACGCCCTTGCCCCGGGTGATGACCCGCGCGCCCTTTTTGGCCAGACCGGTGGAGTCGGTGAACGGGTGCATGTGATGCGCCGCGTCCAAAGCCTGCAATTCGGCTGTCGGCATGTGGTTGGTGATCATGTTCATGGAAGGGCCCTCGCGGAATCAGCGGCCCGCCAAACCGGTGGGCTTCACGCATCAGCATATGATCAAACGCTCCCGCCATCAAGGAATTTGATCAAATTATCAGACTTGCATTTCTGAAGGCACCACAGCTTCATTTTGGCCCAAATTCTCGGGGGTCCGGGGCAAAGCCCCGGGGGCCCGGGCCGGGCGATCCGACCTCAGATCTCGCCCTGCGCCTGGGCCTGGCGGATCTGGTCGATCCCCTGCTGGATGTCGTTCTCGATGGCGCGGGCCAATGCGACTGTGTCCCCTGCCCGCATCGCAGTGAGGGCCTCTTCGTGGCGGTCCGGCAGGGCCGATGCGCCATAACGGGCGCAGACCACTCGCAAGGAAGGGCCAAAGCGCAGCCACAGAGACCGCGCGATATCCACAAGGATCGGCGCTTGCGACGCCTCATAAAGCGCAAAATGAAAGACGTGGTTGGCTTCCAGATAGCCGCTCACCGCACCAGCGCGGATGGTCCGGTCCACCGCATCGTCGATCACTTCCAGCCGGTCGATCAGGTCGGGCGTCAGGTGGCGGCCCGCCAGTTCGGCCAGCTTCGGTTCCACCGTCAGGCGCACAAAGGCCAGCTGATCGAGCAAAGCTGGCGTCAACTGCGGCACCGCCACGCGACGATTGCCCTGCGGCAGCAGCGCGCCTTCGGCGGTCAGGCGCCGGATCGCCTCACGCACAGGGGTCATGCCGGCATCCAGATCGCGGATCAGGCCTTGAATCGTGACCGGCTGGCCGGGCTGCAGATGCCCGAACAGGATCATGTCGCGCAGGCGGCCATAGGTCACCTCATGCGAGGGTATCTTGCGCGTCTCTTCGTCCATCCGCCCTGCCCTGCCAGTCTTTGCGACAGCTAACCTTTGCCTGTGGATTTGATCAAGTTGCAAAGCGGGGTGCAATGACCCCGGCCTTGATCATTTTCCTTGAACCGCGCCCTGCCGCACAGTCAGATAGGACAGGTTTCCCCGATCCGGCCCGGCACCCCTACGCCAAAAGCGCCACGCGAAACCAGAGGGAGGAGTCACAATGAAGACCATCAAGGGCCCTGCGCTGTTTCTGGCGCAGTTCGCAGGCGATGCCGCGCCGTTCAATTCGTGGAAATCCATCACCCGCTGGGCCGCTGATTGCGGCTACGT
>PNND01000092.1 GCA_013824045.1 Rhodobacter sp.
GCCTCCATCCCGTAAGGCCCGCCGCCCATGGTTTCGGCCCGCGCCAGCAGGTCGCGGAACAGCGCCTCGCCATAGCGGGTGGGAACGGCGATCTCATATCCTTCTTCGCCGGAGAAGGAGATGCGGAAGAGCCGCGCGGGGGTGGAGCCGAGGGTAACGCTGGTGACGCCCATGAAGGGCAGGTTGGGCGCATCGCCCAGCAGGGTGGACAGCAGATCACGCGCCTTTGGCCCGGCGACGGCGAATTGCGCCCAGCCTTCCGTCACCGAGATGAAGCGCACATCCCAGCCCGCGCAAAAGGCCTGATGCACGAAATCCAGATGGCGCATCACCAATCCGGCGGCGGCGGTGGTGGTCGTCATCAGATAGTGGTTTTCCCCCAGCCGCGCCGTGGTGCCGTCATCCAGCACTAGCCCATCCTCGCGCAGCATAAGCCCATAGCGGACGCGGCCCACCGGCAGGGTGGAGAAGGTGTTGGTATAGACCAGATCGAGGAAGCGGGCGGCATCCTTGCCCTGAATGTCGATCTTGCCGAGGGTGGAGACATCGGCCACGCCCACGCTTGTGCGCACCATGCGAACCTCGCGGTTGCAGGCTTCCAGCCATGTGGCCTCACCCGGTTTGGGGAAGTAGCTGGGGCGATACCACAGCCCGGCTTCGATCATCGGGGCGCCCCGGTCGCGGCTGGCCTGATCGCTGGTCAGGAAGCGTTGCGGCGCAAAGCCCGCGCCGCGCCCGCCTGCCCCCATCGCGGCGATGGAGGTGGGGATATAGGGCGGGCGGAAGGTAGTGGTCCCGGTCTGCGGAATGCCGCGCCCAGTGGCATCGGCCAGAACGGCCAGCGCGGAAACGTTGGAATTCTTGCCTTGATCGGGGGCCATGCCTTGCGTCGTGTAGCGCTTCATATGCTCGACGCTGCGGAAGTTTTCCTGTGCCGACAGCTTCACATCCTTGGTCGTCACGTCATTGGCGAAATCGAGCCATTGGCGGCCATCGACCCCCGGCGTCTGCCAGAAGGGGGTGATGGCATAGGGCGCGTCCTCGGTCATGGGCAGAGGCATGTCGGGCGCGGTCTTGCCCAGCGCGGCAAGGGCGGTGCGCGCGGCTTCCACCCCGTCGCGCAGGCAGGCGGCGGTGGAGAAGGCCCCGTTGCAGGCGCCCGCAGGCGTCAGGCGCGGCACGGCATCCGGGGCGGGAACGAAAGCCGCGATATCTTCGCGCCAGAGCGGGCGGCCATTCATGTGGCAGGTCAGGTGGACGGTCGGGTTCCAGCCGCCCGACATGGCAAGACAATCGGTTTCCAGCGTATCCGTGCCGCCCGCATGGCGGAAGGTGATCGAGGTCAGGCCAAGGCGGCCCGCCGTGCCGGTGATCTGGGCGTTCAGGTAGACCGGGCAATCCTCCAGCGCCGTGGCATCAGGACGGGTATCGAGGATGGCCGCCACCTTCACCCCCGCCGCCATCAGATCGCGCGCGGTGGCGCGGGCGGCGTCATTGTTGGCGATAACGGTGATGCGCTTGCCTGGAACAACCCCAAAGCGATGCAGATAGCTGCGCACGGCCGAGGCCAGCATGATGCCGGGGCGGTCATTGTCGGGGAAGGCCAGCGGGCGTTCCAAGGCCCCTGCGGCCAGAACCGCCTGCCCCGCCACGATGCGCCAGAAACATTCGCGCGGCAGATGCGGTGCGGGCTTGCAGTGCAGCCCCACCCGTTCCAACGCACCAAAGGTGCCATCATCATAGGCCCCGGTCACCGAGGTGCGGGTCATCAGGCGCACATTGGGCATGGCGCTCAACTCGGCCAGCACGGCCTCAGTCCAGTCGGCCCCGGGCTGGCCATCGATGCGGATGTTCTCGGCCAGCAGGCGGCCGCCCATGCGGGCGTCCTCTTCGGCCAGGATCACATCCGCGCCGGCCTGCGCAGCTGTCATGGCGGCCATCAGGCCCGTGGGGCCAGAGCCGATGACCAGCACGTCGCAGAAGGCCCAAGCCTTTTCATACTGCGCCTCATCATGCTTGCCCGAGAGCGAGCCAAGCCCTGCGGCGCGGCGGATCAGCGGTTCATAGAGCTTTTCCCACAAGGGGCGCGGCCACATGAAGGTCTTGTAATAGAACCCCGCCGACAGGAAGGGCGCGGCCAGATCATTGACCGAGAGCAGATCGAATTTCAGCGACGGAAAGCGGTTCTGGCTGCGGGCGGCAAGACCATCGAACAGTTCCTGCACCGTGGCGCGGACATTGGGCGTCTGCTGGTTGCCCTCAAGGATTTCCACCATGGCATTGGGTTCTTCGCTGCCAGCCGTCAGCACGCCGCGCGGGCGGTGATATTTGAAGCTGCGCCCCACGAGCCGCACGCCATTTGCAATCAGCGCAGAGGCCAGCGTATCGCCGGTATAGCCCTGATAGCTGCGCCCGTCGAAGGTGAAGCTGACGGGCTGGCTGCGGTCGATCAATCCTTTTCCGGCCAGCCTCATGCCGCGTCTCCCTTGCGGTCGGCCACGGCCTCGACGGCCAATATCTCATGCGTCACCGTGTTGCGGGTGACCACCAGCCACGAAGAACAGCCCATGTCGTGATACCA
>PNND01000345.1 GCA_013824045.1 Rhodobacter sp.
GGCCTATGGCGCGCAGCTGGCGCTTGGCGCGCTGGGGGTGACGCTGATCTATGGCATCCTGCGCTTTTCCAACTTTGCCCATGGCGACACGATGGCTTTCGGCACCATGGTCACCATTCTGGTGACATGGTGGTTCCAGTCGATGGGCATCGGATTTGGCGTGTTGCCCACCGCCCTTCTGGCGCTGCCCATCGGCATCGCGGTCACCGCGCTGTTCGTCCTTGGCACAGACCGGGTGATCTATCGCTTCTACCGCAAGCAGAAGGCCGCGCCGGTAATCCTTGTGATGGTGTCGCTGGGCGTGATGTTCGTGATGAACGGGATCGTGCGCCTGATCATCGGGGTGGACGATCAGAACTTCACCGATGGCGAACGCTTTGTCATCTCGGCAGGCGACTTCAAGACACTCACCGGGTTGGCCGAAGGGCTGGCGATCAAGACCACGCAAGCCGTGACCGTGGTGACGGCGCTGGTGGTGATGGGCCTGCTTTTCTGGTTCCTGCAAAAGACCCGCACCGGCAAATCCATGCGCGCATTCTCGGACAATGAGGATCTGGCGCTGCTTTCGGGCATCAACCCCGACCGGGTGGTCGCCGTGACCTGGATCCTAGCCGCGGCACTCGCCACCATCGCGGGTGTGCTTTACGGATTGGACAAGAGCTTCAAGCCCTTTGTCTATTTCCAGTTGCTGCTGCCCATCTTCGCCGCCGCCATCGTGGGCGGCCTTGGCAGCCCGCTGGGCGCCATCGCGGGCGGCTTCGTCATCGCCTTCTCTGAGGTTATGGTCACCTATGCCTGGAAGAGGGTGGTCACCTACCTTGTTCCCGAAGACATGGCACCCGAAGGTCTGCTGCAACTGATGGGCACGGATTACAAATTCGCCGTCAGCTTTGCGATCCTGATCCTTGTGCTGATCTTCATGCCCACCGGCCTGTTCAAGGGGAAATCGGTATGACCCGCAACCTTGCACTTTTCGGAACGGTCGCGGTTCTGTTCATCCTGACGGGGATGTTCCAGAGCTGGAACCTGTCGCTGTCGATCCTCGCCATCTCGATTCTGTCGGCCATCATGGCGCTGGGGGTGAACATCCAGTGGGGCTATGCGGGGCTGTTCAACACCGGGATCATGGGGTTCACCGCGCTGGGGGGGCTGGCGGTTGTTCTGGTCTCTGCCCGGCCCGTCGCCGAAGGCTGGGCCGCAGGTGGCACCGGCATTTTGGGCGGGCTGTTCCTCGGGGCGGCCTCCATCGCCGCCGCCATCTTCGCCTGGAACCGGATGCACCCGGGCCGTTTGCGGATGCTGGTGACGCTGGCCATCTGCGTGGCAGGCTTCTTCCTGTTCCGCATGGTCTTCGACCCCGCCGTCGTGGCGGTTGAGGCGTTCAATCCCGCCACCGCAGGCAATCTCGGCGGTCTGGGCCTGCCTGCGCTGGTGTCCTGGCCGGTGGGGGGCCTGTTGGCCGCCGCCGCCGCCTGGGCCATCGGGAAAATCTCGCTGGGCCTGCGGTCGGATTATCTGGCCATCGCAACGCTGGGCATCGCCGAAATCATCATCGCCGTGATGAAGAACGAGGATTGGCTGGCGCGGGGCGTGAAGAACATCATCGACCTGCCCCGCCCCTGGCCTGTGCCCTATGAGGTGGACCTGCAGCAATCGGCGGCCTTCATCGACTGGGCCACGCGCTGGGGGTTCGATCCCGTGACGGCCTCTTCGATCGTGGTGAAACTTCTCTACATCGCGCTGTTCTCGGCGGTGCTGCTGGCGATCATCTGGCTGTCCGAACGCGCGCTCAACAGCCCGTGGGGCCGCATGATGCGCGCCATCCGCGACAATGAGGTGTCCTCGGCCGCGATGGGCAAGGATGTGAAGCGGCGGCATCTGCAGGTCTTCATCCTCGGCTCGGCCGTCGTGGGGATCGCAGGGGCGATGTATACCTCGATGGCGGGTCAGTTGCTGCCGGGCGAATACAACCCGCTGCGGTTCACCTTCCTGATCTGGGTGATGGTCATCGTGGGCGGGTCGGGCAACAACTGGGGCGCGGTTCTGGGCGGGCTGCTGATCGGCTGGCTCTGGCTGATCGTGGAAAGCCTTGGCCCTCTGGTCATGGGGGGCATCGTGTCCGGTCTGGCGGACGGGCCAGTGAAGGCCCATCTCGTCGACAGCGCGCAACACATGCGGCTGCTCACGCTGGGGGTGATCCTGCTGCTGGTGCTGCGGTTCAGCCCGCGCGGGTTGATCCCCGAAAAGTGACGCGCCGTTCATCGGTACGGAAAGGGGCGCCCCACAGGGCGCCCCTTTGCTTTGCCGCACCCGATTTTCACATGCGACATATTCGTGTCGCTAACCAACATGCCGCCCCGCCCGCCTTGCGGCCAATCTGCCAGCAATCCAACGCAGGGAGTCCCCCATGAAAACCCATACCCGAGTGCTCGTGATCGGCGGCGGTGTCGTCGGCTGCTCGGTTCTTTACCACCTCACCAAGCTGGGCTGGTCCGATGTGATGCTGGTGGAACGGTCCGAGCTGACCTCCGGCTCCACCTGGCACGCGGCGGGGGGATTTCACACCCTGAACGGCGACAC
>PNND01000167.1 GCA_013824045.1 Rhodobacter sp.
CGGCCATGACCAAGGCGGTCGACAAGATCATCGCCAAGGGCAAGAAGATCGCGGCGCATATGCTGGAAGCCAGCGAGAACGACATCGTCTTTGCCGATGGCAAGTTCAGCGTGACGGGCACCGATAAGGCAAAGAGCTTCGGCGAAATCGCGTTCTCGGCCTATGTCCCGCATAACTATCCGCTGGAGACGCTGGAACCGGGGTTGGAGGAGACGGCCTTCTACGATCCGGCCAACTTTACCTATCCCGCAGGCGCCTATCTCTGCGAGGTGGAGGTGGACCCGGAGACGGGCAAGGTCGACATCGCAAGCTTCACTTGTGCAGATGACTTCGGCCATGTGATGAACCCGATGATCGTCGAGGGGCAGGTGCATGGCGGCGTGGGGCAGGGGATCGGGCAGGCCCTGCTGGAGAACACCAGCTACGATGAAAACGGCCAGCTTCTGACGGCATCCTATATGGATTACGCCATGCCGCGCGCCGATGACGTGCCCTTCTACAAGGTGGATCATTCCTGCATCACACCCTGCACCCATAACCCGCTGGGGGTGAAGGGCTGCGGCGAAGCAGGCGCGATCGGATCACCACCTGCAGTGGTGAACGCGGTGATCGACGCCCTGCATCGGGGCGGGATGACCCACGTCAAGCATATCGACATGCCCGTGTCTCCGGCACGGGTATGGGCGGCGATCAACGGTTGAGGGAGGAACGGACATGCATAACTTCGATTTCGTGAAACCCTCATCCATCGCGGATGCGGTCAAGGCCCTGTCGCATGAGGGGGCGCAGGCCCTGTCGGGTGGGCAGACCTTGACCCCCACGATGAAACAGCGCCTTGCCGCGCCCACGGTTCTGGTCAGCCTGACCGGGATCGATGAGATGAAGGGCGTCTGCATGGGGGACGACGGGCTGTCCATCGGCGCCGCCACCATCCATGCGACCGTGGCGAAGGAAGCGGCCAAGTCCTATCCGGCCTTGGCGCATCTGGCGGCGGGCATCGGCGATCCGGCGGTGCGCAATCGCGGCACCATCGGCGGCAGCCTTGCCAATAACGACCCTGCCGCCTGCTATCCGGCGGCGGTGCTGGGGTCGGGGGCCACGGTCGTAACCAACCGGCGCAAGATCGCGGCGGATGATTACTTCCAAGGCATGTTCACCACGGCGCTGGAAGAGGGTGAGATCATCACCGGCGTGACCTTCCCGGTGCCGCAGAAGGCGGCCTATGTGAAGTTCAACCAACCCGCCAGCCGCTTTGCCCTGACCGCCGTCTTTGTCGCCAAGTTCGCCGATGGCGTGCGGGTGGCCGTGACGGGGGCCAGCAATAACGGCGTCTTCCGCTGGAGCGAGGCCGAGGCCGCCTTGTCGGGCAATTTCGCGGCCAGCGCCGTGGCCGGGCTGACGGTGGATTCGACCGGCATGATCGGCGATCTGCACGGCACGCCGGCCTATCGGGCGAACCTTGTGAAGGTGCTGACCAAGCGCGCGGTGGAAGCCGCCGCCTGATTGCAGCAGGGTAAAAGCAGGGGGCGGTCTGTGGCAGCACAGACCGCCCCTTTTGCTTGCATCCTGCTGCAAGATTGGGCGCGGCGGTCATGCATCTGTCATGCAGGCGGTCTAAGAAATGATCAGGCGGATGTGACGTGCCACCACAGCTTGAGGGGCTTGCCACCGGTCTTCCGCCAGATATAGTGAACGCGCTGGGGCGGGGCTCCCCGCCCTGGATCGGCAAGATCGCAGGATGAAGGCGGAGTCTCGCAAGGCATGGACGGCGATTTCAGGACACAATTTGTACGCGACCCGGCCGCGCTGAAGCATTATCCGGCGCTGGTGTTGAATGCCGATTACCGGCCGCTCAGCTATTACCCGCTCAGCCTCTGGCCGTGGCAAGAGGCGATCAAGGCAGCGTTCCTTGACCGGGTTCAGATCGTGGCGGAATACGATCATGTGGTCCGCAGCCAGAGGCAAGAGTTCCGCATACCTTCGGTCGTGGTGCTGAAGGAATTCGTCAAACCCCAGAAGCGCGTGGCATTCACGCGCTTCAATCTTTTTCTGCGGGACGAATTTTCCTGCCAGTATTGCGGTGCCAAGGGTGATCTGACCTTTGATCACGTTCTGCCCCGGTCGCGCGGGGGGGTGACAAGCTGGGAAAACGTGGTGGCGGCCTGTTCGCCCTGCAACCTGCGCAAGGGGTCCAAAACGCTGCGCCAATCCGGCCTGCATCTGCGCCGCGTGCCGCGCCCGCCGAGCGCCGAAGAGATGCAGTCGCATGGGCGCAAGTTTCCGCCCAACCATCTGCACGAAAGCTGGATGGATTACCTGTATTGGGATGCCGAACTGGACGCGTGACAGTGCCCGTCTGAAGGCGCGCTTTAGCCCAGATCGTAGACGATGATATCCGCCGCCGGATTGGTCAGCCTTGTCACGCCTGCCAATAGCACTTGCTGTCCTTGCCCGAAATCGAACAGCAGGCCGTTATCCATGAGCTGCGCAAAGCGAGTAAAGATGGTTTGCGCCACCGTCAGCCCGCCGGTCAGTGCCGCCGAGAACAGCAAGACATCGGTTCCTGTCCGGAAATCATT
>PNND01000342.1 GCA_013824045.1 Rhodobacter sp.
AGGGGCGGTGAGGGCATCGGTGAAAGGGGTGGCCTTGGAGGAAACGTAGGGTTCGATCACCTGCGTGATCGCGTCGAGGCCGGAAGCGAGGGTGGTGGCGCGGGGGGTGTGGTCCGTCAGCGCCGGGTCGACGATGGCGAGGCGGGCGAGCATGCGGTCATCGCGGAGGCTAACCTTGCGGCCATGGTCCGGCAGGCCGATGACGGCGTTCTTTGTCGCCTCGGCCCCGGTGCCTGCGGTGGTTGGGATGGCGATGAAGGGGAGGGGCGGGGCAGTGAGGGGGAGGGCTTTGCCCACGACCTCCAGATGATCGAGCGGGCTGCCGGGGGCGGGGATCAGGGCGGCGAGGGCCTTGCCCATGTCAAGCGCCGCGCCACCACCGATGGCGGCGACCCAGTCGGGGCGGAAGGGGCGGGCGGTGGCGAGGGCCTCTTCCAGCATGGGCAGGGTGGGTTCGGAGGCGCAGGCGATGGCCATGGTGTCGGCCCCGGCGGCGCGCAGGGCATCAATCAGCCATTCCGCACGGGCGGCGGTGGCACCGTGCACGATCAGGCCGCGCGCGCCGTAAGCGCGGATCAGGGAGGGGGCTTTTGCAGCCTCGCCCCGGCCAAAGAGGATGCGACCGGGGGCTGCGATGGCGAAGGGTGTCATACCGACATCGTGGCGGCGACGGCGCGGCCCCAGCGGGCGTATTTTCCGCTGCGGGTGGCAGCGTCCATCGCGGGGGTGAAGCGGCGTTCCAGCGCCCAGGTCTTTTGGAATTCGGCTGGGGCGGGGCAGATGCCTGCTTGCAACCCGGCGAGGTAGGCTGCGCCCAGGGCGGTGGTTTCGGTGACCACTGGGCGATCCACTGGCGCGCCGAGGATATCGGACAGGAACTGCATCGCCCAATCCGACGCCGTCATGCCGCCATCGACGCGCAAGACGCCATCGGCGGCGGCGCCCCAGTCGGAGCGCATCGCCTCGAGCAGGTCGCGGGTCTGGTAGCCGACGCTTTCCAGCGCGGCCTTGGCCAGTTCGGCAGGGCCGGAGTTGCGGGTCAGGCCATAGACGGCACCCCGGCAATCGGGCCGCCAATAGGGCGCCCCAAGGCCGGTGAAAGCGGGGACGAGGATCACGTCTTGTGTCGGGTCGGCGGCATCGGCGAGGGGCTGGGTTTCCTTTGCCTCGCGGATGATCTTGAGCCCGTCGCGGAGCCATTGGACCACGGCACCTGCGATGAAAATGGAGCCTTCGAGGGCATAGGTGGTCTGGCCGTTCAGGCGGTAAGCGATGGTGGTGAGAAGGCGGTTGCGCGACGGCACCATATCGGTGCCGGTGTTCAGCAGGGCAAAGCAGCCAGTGCCGTAGGTGGATTTCATCATGCCCGGCGCAAAGCAGGCTTGGCCCACGGTGGCGGCCTGTTGGTCGCCCGCGACGCCGAGGATGGGAATCTCGCGGCCAAACAGATCGGCGCGGGTGGTGCCGTAATCGGCGGCGCAGTCGCGGACATCGGGCAAGAGGGACATGGGAATGTCGAGCAGCGCGCAGATATCGGCGTCCCATTCGCCCTTGGCGATGTTGTAGATCAGAGTGCGGGCGGCGTTGGTGGCGTCGGTGGCGTGGACCTTGCCGCCGGTCAGCTTCCAGATCAGGAAGGTGTCGACGGTGCCGAAGGCCAACTCGCCCTTGGCCGCGCGGGCGCGGGCGCCGGGGACGTGGTCAAGGAGCCATTTGATCTTGGTGCCCGAGAAATAGGGATCAAGCAGCAGGCCCGTGCGGGCGGTGATCATCGGCTCATGCCCAGCGTCTTTCAGGGCGGTGCAGGTATCAGCGGTGCGGCGGTCCTGCCAGACGATGGCGCGGTGGATCGGCTCGCCGGTGGCGCGATCCCAGATCAGGGTGGTTTCGCGCTGATTGGTGATGCCGATAGCGGCGATATCGGTGGTGCTGATCCCGGCCTTTTCGATCACCGCGCGGGCGGTACCGGCCACGGTGGACCACAGATCGGAGGGATCATGTTCGACCCAGCCGGATGCGGGGTAGTGCTGGGGGAATTCCTCTTGCGCCACGGCCTTCACGCGGAGGGCGGCGTCGAACAGGATCGCGCGCGAGGAGGTGGTGCCCTGATCGATGGCGAGGATATGGGTCATCTTGGTGTTCCGGTTGGGCGAGGCGGTTCTTCTTGGCAAAGACACCCGTCACCGGGTGGCTGGGCGAAGAAGAATGGGGGCGGGCGGTTGCCCGTCCGCCCCCGATGGTTTCGGATCAGCCCTGCTGCCAGGACTTGATCAGCTCGTCATAGGAGATCGTCTCGCCTGCTGGCTTTTCATTCTCCAGCTTGCCGACCGGCGAACCGGGTTCGTCGATCCAGAACTGCGGATCCTGCGGTTCGTTCATCTTCGGGCCGATGTCGCCCTGGACGCCAGCGCGCTCGATCCGCTCCAGCACCTTTTCCTGCTCTTCGCAGAGGGCATCAAGCGCTTCCTGCGGGGTTTTGGCCCCCGACATGGCATCGCCGATGTTCTGCCACCACAGCTGTGCCAGCTTGGGGTAGTCAGGAACGTTGGTGCCGGTGGGCGACCACTGCACGCGGG
>PNND01000085.1 GCA_013824045.1 Rhodobacter sp.
GCCCCGTCCCCCCTGACCTTCGCCCTGTGCCACGGCCTCCTCTTCCCCGTCGCCACCTCGCTCTATGGCCAGCTGTTCGCCCTCGCCCGCCTTGCCCGCTCCGATGACGGGGCCGCCCGCGACGCGATCCTTGCCACGCTTCGCTCCGCGCTCTCGCTCAGCTTCCTCGCCATGCTGATCTTCTGGACCTTCGCCTTCGGCGCAGGGCTGGATGTGATGGCCGTCTATCTCTCGGCCACCCTCGCCGCCGTGGCCCTGTCGGCGCTCCTGCACCTTTACTGGCCGCGCGACGGGCAGACCACATGGCAAGACACGCCCTCGGGCCTGAACTTCCGCCGCGCATTGGGCGAGGTCGCCTCGCCTCCCATCCTGCTGCGCCTGCTGCTGCTCGGTGCCATCGCCTCGGCGGGCAACCTCTACATGATCCTGACCGCGCTGGTCTTCGATGCCTCACCCACCCGCGATGCGGGCGATGTGGCGCTCTATATCGGCCTCGTCGCGGGGTGGGAGGTGCCCTTCATGCTGCTTCTGCCGCTCATCACCCACCGCTTCCGCCGCGAAACCCTGATCGGGGCGGGATCGCTCCTTTATTGCACCCATCTCGCCCTGATGCCGGTGCTGACAGAAACCGCGTGGCTCTGGCTCCTGACCCTCTTCGCTGGCCTCGGCGGCGCGGCCATCCTGACTCTGCCCATCGCCTATTATCAGGACCTGCTCGCCGGTCGCCCCGGCACCTCGGGGGCCATGATCGCGCTGCAACGGCTGGTGTCGGAACTGCTCGCCGCCGCGGCCTTTGCCATCGGCGTGGTGGTCGGCGGCTACGCCTTTACCGCCATCGTCGGCGCGGCCATCGCCATCACTGCGGCGGGCACCCTGATCTGGGTCGACCGCGCCCGCAAGGAGATCGGCTAGCATGGTTAACGTCTTGTAGAGGCACCGCGCGTATGCACAGCCGTCTGCACCGGCCGGCTGCACCGCCAGCGGCACGGAAATCACTTGAGAATTGGTAAAATTAATACGCCGTATCAGTGCCTTAACGCCAGCTAAAGAACCCCGCAGGCGCCCGCCCCAGCAATTCCTCGGCCAGATCACGCCCCAGCGCCGCCGCATCCGCCACGACCCCGCGCCGCTCTCCGGTGATCGACTCGCTGCCATCGGGCCGCAGGATTTCCCCCCGCAGCCAAAGCGCATCGCCCTCAAGAATCGCCAGCCCGGCAATCGGCGTCTCGCAAGACCCGTCCAGCCGCGCCAGCATCCCGCGCTCAGCGGCCAGCCGCACCCCGGTTTCCCTGTGATGTATGGCCGAAAGCAACCACTCAACCCGTTGATCCGAAATGCGTCTTTCTATACCAATAGCACCCTGCGCCACCGCTGGCAGCATCTCTTCCGGCGCAATCGCCGCCCGTGCCACATGCGCCATGCCCAGCCGCTTCAGCCCCGCCATGGCAAGGAACGTGGCCACCGCCACCCCCTCGTCAAGCTTGCGCATCCGCGTCTGCACGTTCCCCCGGAACTCCACCAGCTTCAGGTCCGGCCGCCGCAACGCCAATTGCGCCCGCCGCCGCAGGCTCGACGATCCCACCACAGCCCCCTGCGGCAGATCGGCCAGCGACGCCACACCGGGCGACACGAACCCATCCCGCACATCCTCGCGCGGCAGATAGCAATCCAGCACCAGCCCCTCGGGCTGCAGCGTCGGCATATCCTTCATCGAATGCACGGCAATATCGATGCCGCCGTCGATCAGCGCCTCCTCGATCTCGCGCGTGAACAACCCCTTCCCGCCGATCTCCTTCAGCGGCTTGTCCAAGATCTGGTCGCCAGTCACCTTGATGACCACGATCTCGAACGCCTCATCGGGCAGGCCAAAGGCCACCCCCAGACAACGCCGCACCTCATGCGCCTGCCACAGCGCAAGGGGGGAACCACGGGTGCCGATCTTCAGCGGTTGGGCGGGGGAGGGAAGCGGATATGTCATGAGCAAAGGCATACAACTGTCATCTTTGCCTGACAACTCTTGACAAGCCCGCGCCGCCAGCCGACCCATGACAGCATGACGCTGTTCCTGTTCTTCGCCCTTATCGCCTCTGCTGCGCTGCTCTCTCTCGCGTTCTGGATGGAACGCAGCGCGATCCTTGGCGGGATCAACGGCGCGAACGGCCTCACCATTCTCGTGGCCTTCATCGTCTCGGCCAGCGCAACGATTCCCGTCGCCGCCATCACGTGGTGGGCAGAGGGCGCGCTTTGGGTGGCAGCGGTGATCCTGATCTCTTCCCTCTGGCATCTGGGCGCATGGCGCTTTGCCATGTCCTCCCTGCAATCCATAGTCGACCGCACGAATGGCGACATCAGCTCGAAAGCCCGCCCATGACCAAACCCGCCAAGACGATCCTGCGCGCCCTCGCCGGGGAAACCCTGCCCACCCCGCCGATCTGGATGATGCGCCAAGCGGGCCGCTACCTGCCCGAATACCGCGCCACCCGCGCACAGGCGGGCGATTTCCTGAAGCTTTGCTACAATCCCGAACTGGCGGCCGAGGTCACGCTGCAACCCATCCGCCGCTACGGGTTCGACG
>PNND01000234.1 GCA_013824045.1 Rhodobacter sp.
CGCACGACAGACAAGGCCCGTCCCTGCGACAATTCCCAATTGTCGCTGAACTCCCCCGTTCCCGACAACGGCACGTTGTCGGTATGGCCGTCCACGCGGATGATCCAGTCAATCTCGGGCGGGATTTCCCCCCTGATTTCATTCAAGATTTCCACCACCCCGGCAATCTGGGCCTGCCCCTCGGGCGCCAGTTCCGCCGCGCCGGGCTGGAACAACACCTCAGACGAAAACAGGAACCTGTCCCCCACCACCCGCACGCCTTCGCGCCCGTCCAGCAGTTCCGACAGCTTGCCAAAGAACTCCGACCGATACCGCGCCAGATCGGCATTCTCCGCCGCCAGCCGCGCCGCCTCCGCCGCCTCCAGTTCTGCCCGCCGCCGCTGTTCCGCCGCCACCTGCGCCAAGGCCGCGTTCAACTGGCTGCCCAGCGCCTCCATCTGTACCTGCGCCGCCTCATCCCGCGATGCCGACTCGTCCAGAATGGATTGCAACTGCGCCAGTTGCGACCGCAGCGCTCCGATCTGTTCGTTCAGCAGCGCCACTTTTCGCTCTGCTTCCAATGACTTGGACTGTTCCTCGGTCAACGCCCGCTCGGCCGCCACAAGCGCCGCGTCGCGCGTATCCTGCCCCTCCACCGCCCGCGCCGCCTCGGTCTGGGCGGCGGCCAGCAGAGTCAAAGTCTCTTCCGCGCGCTTCCTCTGTTCCTCCAGCGCCAGCGTCATCGCCGCCAGTTCGTCATCCGCGCCCTTCAGCCGATCCCGCAACGCCTCCAGCGCCGCCGCATCCACCAACCGGCCCGCCTCGGCCTCGGACAGCTGCGTCTCGGCCCCTTCCGCACGGCTCCGCAGATCAGCGATCAGCGCCTCCACCGCCGCCCGCCGCGCCGCCATCAGGCGCGCCGCTTCGGCATTGGCATCCACCTCATCGCGCGCCTTGGCCAGCGCCAGCTGCATCGCCTCCTGCTCGGTGATCAGCCTTTGCTGCGCGTCTTCAAGCTCTTGGACAGAGGCCGTCAACTCCGTAACCTGCCCCCGCGCCGCGTCGCGTTCGGCCAGCAGCGACGCCACCTGCGCCTCGAAACTGGCGATCCGCCCCTGCGCATCGGCCAGCGCGCCTTGCGCCGTGGACAACTGCCCCGTCAGCGTGGTGATCAGCGTCGCCTGCCGCTCTCCCTCGGCCTCGGCTGCGGTCAGGGACGCCGTCAACTCGCCCACCTGCGTCTCCAGCCCCGCCGCACGCTGCCGTTCCAGCCCCAACTGATCCGCCAGTTGCGCGATCTGATCGGTCAGACTGTCCAACTCATTCGATTGCGTGGTGATCGTCTCGCGCAGCACCACCTGCATCACGGTGAAGATGGTCAACACGAACATCATCACCATCAGCAGCGTCGTCACCGCATCCACAAACCCCGGCCAGATGATGGATGAATCGCGACGACTGCGCAGGGCCATGCCTTACCCCCGCCCGACCGTGCCGCGCGACAATTGCCGGATCGCCGCCGTCAGCGACGCGATATCACCGCGCAGATCGGCCAGCGATTCCTGCCGCCCGGCCGACATTTCCTCAAGAATCCTGAGAAGTTGCACGTCGATCGACCGCAGGCGCATGCGGCTTTCGGCATCCGCGCCCATCGCGCCCGAACCCGCATCGCCCGACACCGCCGCAATCAGCCGCTCCTGCCCCTCGGCAATCCGCGCCAAAGCCGCCGCCGTGTCGCCACCGCCGCCCTCACGCCGCTCGGCCAGCTTGGTGATGGCGCGGGCCAGATCGTCGATCTTGTCCTCGACCATCACCCGCGTGATATCGGATTGGGTATAGAGCGATTGCAGCGCATCCATCTGCGCCTGAACCTGATCCAGAACTGCCGCCATCGCTGCCGTATCGCCGCCGTCGCCATCCCCCGATGACAGGCTGACCCGCGTGATGGAGGACAGCCATTCCTCCAATTCGCGGTAGAACCGGTTCTGCCCGTGGCCTGCAAACAGTTCCAACAGGCCAATGACCAACGATCCGGCAAGGCCAAGAAGCGAAGAGGAAAACGCCGTCCCCATCCCGCCCAGCTGGCTTTCCAGCCCCGACATCAGCTTTTCAAAAACCTGCAAGCCCGTCTCGCCATCCTGCGGGGCGAGCGATCGGATGGTTTCCACCACCGCCGGCACCGTGGTCGCCAGACCATAGAACGTGCCCAAAAGGCCAAGGAAAACCAGCAGGTTGCCGATATAGCGCGTGATATCCCGCGCCTCATCGATCCGCGTCGCCACCGATTCCAGAATAGACCGCGACGACGACGCCGATATCTGCATCTTCGCCCCGCGCGACCGCAGAAGCGACGCAAGCGGGGCCAGCAATCGCGGCGGCTTGGTCGCATCATGGCCCGGCACGTGGCGGACGAAATCCTCGATCCAGCTTACGGATTGCGCAAGGATCAGCACCTGCCAGAAACAGGTCAGCACCCCGAACACGAACACCGCCGCGATGAACCCGTTCAACAGCACATTGGCCTGCAGGATTTCCGCCACCTGCCTGTGGATCAGCCATGCCCCGCTGCCCACCAGCACCAG
>PNND01000067.1 GCA_013824045.1 Rhodobacter sp.
GCGCGGATATCGACATCGACATCGGGCCAGGCGTGGCGGAACTGTTCGAGCACGGGGAAAAGCCAGTCGAAACAGGCATGGCATTCGATGGCGATGTGGAGCCGCCCGGTCTTGCCCGATTTCAGGGCGCGGAATTCCTCTTCCAGCGCGTCTATCTCGGGCAAGATGCGTTCGGCGAGTTTCAGCATACGAATGCCAGCGGCCGACAGGCGCATGGGTTTGGAGCGGCGGACGAACAATTCCACCCCCGCCTGATCCTCAAGCCCCTTCACCTGATGGGACAAGGCGCTTTGCGTCATGTTCAGGATATCGGCGGCACGGGCGAGCCCGCCCGCCTGATGGATGGCGCGTATGGTGCGCAGGTGGCGGAATTCGAGATGCATGATGATGCGCCAGATTCATGTTGATGATGAGTATTATGAATTTGTCTCACATCACAATTCCTGAGACAAGGGGGCAAGACATGAGGAGTTTCGTGCCATGACCGCCCCGCGCATCAGCTTTGAATTCTTTCCGCCGCAGACGCTGGATGCGTCTTTCCGGCTGTGGGAGACGGTTCAGATTCTGGCCCCGCTGCGGCCGAACTTCGTGTCGGTGACCTATGGCGCAGGCGGCACGACGCGCAAGCTGACACATGAGGCTGTGGGGGCGATCCATCGCAATTACGGGCTGAACGTGGCGGCGCATCTGACTTGCGTCGATGCGACCCGCGCCGAGACGCTGGAGATCGCGGAAAGCTATGCGGCAGCGGGCGTGACGGAAATCGTGGCCCTGCGTGGGGACGCGCCCAAGGGCGCGCAGCGGTTCACCGCCCATCCCGAAGGTTTCGCGTCGAGCGTGGAGCTGGTCGAGGCGCTGGCCAAGACCGGCAAGTTCAAGATCCGCGTGGGCGCCTATCCGGAACCGCATCCCGATGCCAAAGACAGCTTTGCCGACGTGGATTGGCTGAAGCGCAAGATCGACGCGGGCGCGAGCAGCGCGATCACGCAGTTCTTCTTCAACGCCGACACCTTTTTCCGCTTCCGCGATGCCTGCGCGAAGGCCGGGATCACCGCGCCGATCATTCCGGGCATCCTGCCCATCACCTCGTGGGACGGCGCAAAGAAGTTTGCGGCCCGCTGCGGCACACAGGTGCCCGGCGCGCTGGACGAGGCCTTCCGCATCGCCGCCCGGGACGGGCGCGAGGACTTGCTGGCGCTGACGCAATGCACTTCGCTTTGTGCGCGGCTGATCGAGGGGGGCGTAGAAGACCTGCATTTCTACACGCTCAACCGCCCGCATCTGACGCAGGCCGTGGTCCGCGCGCTGGGGATTTCCCCGGATGTGGCGCTGGAAAAGGTTGCCTGAGACGACGGAACTTCTCTGTCCCCAGAGGAGTGGCTTACTGGGCGTCCGACCCTGATCCAAGGCTGTCGACCTGCACGGCTCCCGCAGGCGGCGACCACGGATCGCGATGGGGGCGGGCGCCTATTTTTATTGCTACGCACGTGGCGTGCTGTCTTCATCTTGGCTCAAATACTCCGGGGGTTTGGGGGCAGCGCCCCCATCCACCAAGCCGGAGCGCGAATGCGCGCAGGCGAGAGGAACGGCCTGCGGGCGCATGCCCGCACCGCTGGATTACGGCGGCTTTCGGATCGGGGGCACGGGCAGAGGTTGCGGGACGGGCGGGGCGGGATTAACTTCCCCGCGAACACATTCAAGGAGCCGCAGCCGTGGCAAAGCCCATCTACATTCTGAACGGCCCCAATCTGAACCTGCTCGGGCTGCGACAGCCTGAAATCTATGGCCGTGCGACGCTGGAGGATGTGGCCGAGGATTGCGCATCTCTGGCCGAGGAACTGGGCCTGACGATCCGGTTTCACCAATCGAACCACGAAGGCCAGATCATCGACTGGATCCATCAGGCGCGGGTAGAGGGGGAAGGGGTGATCGTCAATCCCGGCGCGCTGACGCATACGTCCATCGCCATTCTGGATGCGCTGAACGCCTTCGAGGGGCCGGTGATCGAGGTGCATATCTCGAACATCCACAAGCGCGAGACGTTCCGGCATCATTCCTATGTCTCGCTGCGCGCGGAAGGTGTGATCGCGGGCTGCGGGATCGAGGGCTATCTGCTGGCCTTGCGGCGGATGAAGACGCTGGTGCTGGCGTGATGCTGCCCCCCAACCGCTTCAAGCGGGCCTTGAAGGACGGGCGGCAACAGATCGGGTTGTGGAATTCCATGCCCGGCACGGTGGTGGCGGAATTGCTGGCGACCTGTGGGTTTGACTGGGTGGTGATCGACACTGAACATTCGGTGACGGATGTTCCCGATACGCTGGCGATGATGCAGGCCATGGCCCCCTATCGCACGCAGGCGGTGGTGCGGCCGGCGTCCAATGATGTGGTGCTCATCAAGCGCTTGCTGGATCTGGGGGCGCAGACCCTGCTGATCCCCTATGTTCAGACTGCCGAGGAGGCGCGGGCGGCGGTGGCATCGATGCGCTATGCGCCGCGCGGTATCAGGGGTGTGGCGGGGCTGACGCGGGCGAGCGTGTTCGGGCAGGTGGCCGGCTATCA
>PNND01000091.1 GCA_013824045.1 Rhodobacter sp.
GCCCGCCGCGCGACGGCCGGACCGGCCCATGGGCGGCATGACCGGCATGTTCGGATCAAGGTTGCGGGCGGTCAGGAAGAACTCCATCTCGGGCGCGACGATGGGCTGCCAGCCTTCGGCATTGTAAAGGGCTACGATCTTTTTCAGCACATTGCGCGGCGCGGTGGGCACCGGGTTGCCCTGCTGGTCTTGTGCATCATGGATCACCTGCAGTGTCACATCCGCCGTCCAGGGCGCGGCAGTGGCCGTGCTGAAATCCGGCACAAGGATCATGTCAGGTTCGGTGAAGGCTCCCGAGGGATTGTCAGCCCATTCCCCGGTGATCGTCTGCAGGAAGATGGAATTGGGCAGGAAATAGCTGGCCTGCTTGGCGAATTTGGAGGCCGGCATCGCCTTGCCGCGCGCCACGCCAGCGATATCGGCGATGATGCATTCCACTTCGTCGACCCGGCGGCCAGCGATGAAATCACGCGCGGCTTCGGGCAGTTTCTCGGTCCATTTGGACATGTGTCATCTCTTGTTTTGCGGTTGCCCGTGCGCCCATCCGTCAGGCGCGCGGTTCCTTGAAAAAGGCGGCGATACGCCCCGCCATGGTCTTGTCCTGAATGGGCAGATCCAGCTTGGCCGTGGCTTCCGCCATGACCTCATCCGGGACCAACCCCTTGCCCCGTGTCCGCATCAGGCCATCAACGAAGGCAGGGCGGAATTCGGGATGGGCCTGCACCGTCAGCGCGCGGTCATCGTACAGAAGCGCTGCATTGGCGCAGAATTCGTTCGTGGCAATTACCTGCGCGCCCTCTGGCACGCGGATCACCTGATCGCGGTGCCAGGCGTTCAGCCGCAGCGTCTCGCCACCGAAATCATACTCGGTTGCACCGACCGCCCAACCACCATCATAGCGTTCCACTTTGCCCCCCATGGCCTGCGCCACGATCTGATGGCCAAAGCAGATGCCCACGACCGGCACCCGCGCGGCAAAGGCCGCACGGATGAAATCCTCCAGCGGCGGGATCCACGGGTGATCTTCATAAACCCCGTGCCGCGACCCGGTGATCAGCCAGCCATCAGCCTCCTGAACCGATGCCGGAAACTCCCCTTCCACCACTTTCCAGGTGCGGAAGGTGAAGCCGTGTCCGTCCAGCAGGCGGGCGAACATATCGGGGTAATCCCCCATCTCCGGGGCAAGTGCCTCGGGGGCGAGGCCGGTTTGAAGAATGCCGATCCGCATGGGTGTGCGCCTGTTCTGCCGTCGTCAAAGGTAGTGCCGGACAATCGCTTTCGGCAAGGGGGCTGATCTTTCGCAGAAAGATCGTTGCCCCCGATGCCGGACGAGGCCAACGAATTTTCTGCGAAAATTCAGGCCTCGTCGCAATCAGACAGTGTCGAGATAGAGTTCGACCCTTTCGCTTTCGCTCAACTCACCGATGTAATGCAGTTCCTGACGCTTGGTCTGGATCAGGTTCTTGATCAATTCCGGATGGATGAAGCGCGGCACTATGCTGCTGTGTTCCAGCGCCTCGATCGCGCCTTCCCATGTGTCTGGAATCTGCGGCAGGCCTTCAACGGCATAGGCATTGCCGGTGATCGGCGCGGGCGGTTCCATCGCCTGCGTGATCCCGTCCAGTGCCGCGCCCAGGATGGCCGCCAGCATCAGATAGGGGTTCACATCGCCCCCTGCCACGCGATGTTCGATGCGCCGCGCCGAAGGGTTGCCCGCAGGAATGCGGATTGCGCCTGTCCGGTTCTCATACCCCCAGCAGATCGCCGTGGGCGCATGTTTGCCCGGAACCAGCCGCTCATAGCTGTTCTGATGCGGGGCAAAGATCAGCGTGGAATCGTGCATCGCGTTCAGGCACCCTGCCACGGCCGAGCGCAGGGTTGCGGTGCCCTTGGGACCGCCAGAGTCGAACACGTTCCGCCCATCCTCGTCGATCAGGGAAAAATGCGTGTGCAGGCCGGAGCCGGAATATTCCGGATAGGGCTTGGCCATGAAGCTGGCCGCAAAGCCGTGCCGCCGCGCCAGACCTTTCACCAGCATCTTGAACAGCCATGCATCGTCCGCCGCACGCAGCGGATCGTCGCAATGCATCAGGTTCACTTCAAACTGGCCAAGGCCCGTCTCCGACGTGGTTGTGTCGGCGGGAATATCCATCGCCTCGCAGGCGTCGTAGAGGTCGGTGAAGAAGGTGTCGAAGGCATCCAGCGCCCGGATCGACAGCGTCTCCGCCGCCTTCCGCCGCTTGCCCGACCGGGGCGATGCAGGCACCTGCATCGTCTTGCCGCTGTCGTCGATCAGGAAGAATTCCAGCTCCATCGCCACCACGGGCGTCAGGCCGCGTTCCTTGAACTTTTCCACCACCGAGCGCAGCGCATGGCGCGGGTCGCCCTCATAAGGCGTGCCGTTTTCGCGGAACATCCAGATTGGCAGAAGCGCGGTCGGCGCCTCCAGCCAGGGCATCGGCATGAAGCCGCGTTCGGTGGGTTTCAGCACCCCATCCTGATCGCCCTGCTCGAAAACCAGCGGGCTGTCGTCGATATCTTCCCCC
The DNA here is from genome assembly GCA_013824045.1 of Rhodobacter sp. GTDB lineage: Bacteria > Pseudomonadota > Alphaproteobacteria > Rhodobacterales > Rhodobacteraceae > Paragemmobacter. The sequence goes on from PNND01000091.1 coordinate 2,547, forward strand.
CAGATATCAA
>PNND01000132.1 GCA_013824045.1 Rhodobacter sp.
CCTGATAGATGATGTCGGCAAAGGCATGGATGCGGTTGCCGGATGACCGCTTATAGGGCGCGCCCGGCCATTCATTGAACGGGATCAGGTTCACCTTGGCCGGAATCCCCTCCAGCAGCTTCACCAACCGATGCGCGTCTTCCTTGCTGTCATTCACCCCGTCCAGCATCACATATTCAAAGGTGATCCGTTCCGAATTCGACAGCCCAGGATAGTCGCGCAGCGCGTCCAGAAGCGTGGCGATGTTCCACTTCTTGTTGATCGGCACCAGCACATCGCGCACCGCATCGGTGGTGGCGTGAAAGCTCACCGCCAGCAAACAGCCGATCTCCTGCGCCGTGCGCGCAATCTCGGGCACCACACCGCTCGTAGACAGCGTGATCCGCCGCCGCCCCAGCGCGATGCCCTCATTGTCCATCACCACCTTCATGGCATCCCGGACATTCTCGAAATTATACAGCGGCTCGCCCATCCCCATCAGCACGATGTTCGACACCAGCCGCGTCTCATCCTTCGGCGCGCCGGGCACCGGCCATTCGCCCAGATCATCCCGTGCCAGCAGAACCTGCCCCACGATCTCCCCGCTGTCAGGTTCCGCACCAGCTTTTGAGTGCCGGTATGGCAGAAGGAACAGGTCAGCGTGCAGCCCACTTGGGATGAAATGCACAACGTCCCCCGGTTTTCCTCGGGGATATAGACCGTCTCCACCTCATGCCCGCCCGCGATCCGCACCAGATATTTCCGCGTCCCATCTTCGGAAATCTGGCGCGTCACCACCTCCGGCAGTTCAATCACGAAATGCGCGTCCAGCAGCGCGCGATATTCCTTGGCTAGATTGGTCATCGAAGCGAAATCGCGCACGCCCCAGTGATAGACCCACTGCCAGATCTGCCCCAGCCGCATCTTGGCCTGCTTCTCCGGCGTCCCCGCCGCGATCAGCGCCGCGCGCAACTGATCCCGCGTCAGCCCGATGATATTGGTCTTGCCTCCCTCCACCGGCTTGCGCGGGATGGTCAGCACATCTTGGGTGATGGGTGCAGAAACGGGTGCATTCGCGGTCATGGCCAGACAGTCCTGATCGGTCGGGAAGGCGTTCATATAGGGGATTCGCCCCAAAAACAAAAGGCTCCCCACGGGGGAGCCTTCCTTAACCCAAAGACGCAGCCCTCACTTGCAGCGCGTCTCGGCTTCGGTCATCGCAGCGGTGAACCCGCGCAGGCTGAACGTGTCCTGCGTCTGCGTCCCGCGCTCCGACCGCGCGGTCAGCGTGGCCGTGGACCCAGCCTTCATCGCCGCCAGCAGTGTTGCATCCGCCTCGGGCGTTGCGGGCCAAGCCCATTCGCCATCGGTGAACAGGTCATAGCTGTTGCCATCCACATTCATCGTCACCGTGGACCCGTTGGCAAAGGGATAGCCGCCCGTGAACGACACCTCACCCGGCTTGCCGGGCCGATAGGTCACGAACAGCAGGATATCGCCGCGCCGCGCCTGCACCGGCTGGCCATCGCGGGTGTTCACCGTCTCTTTCGGAACGGTCACCCCCCAGCATTCCTTGGGCTCTTCCTCGGTGAACACATTCCAATCCGATGTCACCGCCACGCGGTTATCGGATTCCTGCGCCAACACCGCGCCGCCGTTAAGGGTTGCCGCAAACAAAGCAGCGCCAAGGACGCGGCCGAACAGGGTGGTCATGGGGTTAGGCCTCCGCACTTTGCCTCTTGTCCGCCCACCGCCCTGTCGTCCCCCATCCGGGGCACGCGGACCTTTTGCTGTGGCGCGAAACATCTCAACTCGATATCCCCCTTTTAACTTGGAAAGACCAATCCGCGAAAGCCCCTTGGGCAGAAAATCGCGCATCTGTGACGCTGATGGAGGAACCGATGACCGCACCCGTCCCGATGATCCAACTTTGGCGGGGGGGAATGCTGGAAAGCACCCATCTCGGCCATGCCGTCATCTGCGATGACACCGGCCAGATCGTCGAGGCTTGGGGCAATCCTGCCGCCACCATCTTCCCCCGCTCCTCCTGCAAGATGCTGCAAGCCCTGCCCCTCCTCGAATCCGGCGCGGCCGAGGCCCATGGCCTGACCGACCGCCAGATCGCCCTTTCCTGCGCCAGCCATCAGGGTGCCGCGATCCATACCGAGGCCGTCACCCGCTGGCTCGCCGATCTCGGCCTGTCGGATGCCGACCTGCGCTGCGGCGCGCACGAACCCTATGACACGGCCGAGAGGAACCGCCTCATCAAGGCTGACGAAAAACCCTGCCAGTGCCACAACAACTGCTCGGGCAAACATTCCGGCTTTCTCACCCTCAACCGCCACCTCAAGGGCGGGTCGGAATACATCGACCTCGACCACCCGGTGCAAGTCGCCGCCAAACAGGCGCATGAGGAAACCACCGGCGAATCCTCCCCCGGCTACGGCATCGACGGCTGCTCCGCCCCCAACTTCGCCACCTCCGTCCACGGCCTCGCCCGCGCCATGGCCCGCTTCGCCGCCGCCACCGGCACGGGCAATGCGCGCGACCGCGCCATGCACCGCCTGAC
>PNND01000457.1 GCA_013824045.1 Rhodobacter sp.
AAACGGAGAATAAGCGCGGTCACAGGCGGCGGCAAGCCGCCCCGCTTTCACGCCTGCGGCACTGCAATCCGCCCTTCGGACAATGGCACCGCCGCCCCGCGGATCCGCACCGCCTGCACCGCCCCACCTGCCATATCGACCGTCATGAACAGGTCCGACGCCCGCCCCATCTCGACCCCCTGCCGCAGGTGGAACCGGTTGATCCCTTCCGCCAGCGCACCACTTGCGCGCAACTGTGCCGCAAGGATCGCGGTCGCCGATCCGGTCGCCGGATCTTCCGGAATGCCCGCCGTCGGCGAAAACATCCGCGCGCGAAAATCGCACTCCGCCCCCGGCGTGTAAAGATAGGCGCTGTCCACCCCTGCCGCCTCCATCACCGCATCCCAATGCGGCTGCATCGCCCGCGCCCGCCCCAGCACGGCCAGCGAGGCGACCGGCACATAAAGAAACCGCGGCCCGCCCTGCCACACCCCGGGCCGATGCGCGCCAAATCTGATATCCCCGGGCAGCAGCCCCAGCGCGGCGGCAAGCCGATCCTCGGCCACAACCCCCTCGGTGCCATGCGGCACCACAGGCGCGGTGAACTCTGCCTCCATCACCCCGCCCTTGCGCCAAACAGTGACAGGAACCAGCCCCGCTTCCTCCTCAAGCACCAGATGCCGCGTGAAATCGCCCGGCCCTGCATCCATCGATGCCAGCAGGATAGCGCAGCCGATGGTCGGATGGCCGGCAAAGGGAATCTCGGCCGTGGGAAAGAAGATGCGCACTTTGGCCCTATGCGCGGGATCGCGCGGGGCCATCACGAAAATGGTTTCCGACAGATTGAATTCGCGCGCGATGGTCTGCATCTGCGCCGTCGTCAGCCCGTCCGCGCCTAGAACCACCGCCAGCGGATTGCCTGCGAAGGCCTGGGTGGTGAACACGTCAAGCGTGCAAAATTCAAGCATTTCCCAATCCCTGAAAGATCGCGTCCAGCCGCGCGCATTCCGCATCGATCCCGAACGGTGGGTTCAGTATCCACATCCCCGTGCCGATCATGCGATGCCCGTCCCGCACCGGGGGAAAGCGCAATTCATGCCGCAGGCTGTCGGGAAAGGCCGTCTCCAGCGCCCGCAGCATCGGCCCATGCGCGCCTTCGGTCAGGATCGGATACCACAGCGCGATGATCCCCACATTCCACTTCCGCGCCACTTGGCCCACAAATTTCGGGATCGTCTGGTAATCCGCTTTCACCTCATAGGACGGATCGATCAGCATCATCCCCCGCCGGGGTGTAGGGGGCGTCACCGCAAGCGCCATCTCGAACCCGTCGCGCTTCTGGATATGCGCCCCCCAAGGGGCCAGCAGCGCCGACAGCGCCACATGTTCCTGCGGGTGCAATTCCGCCAGATGCATCACGTCATGCTCGCGCAGCGCCATCGCGGCAAGCAGGGGCGATCCGGGATAGGCCCGCGCCCCATGCAACGCGCGCACCCCCGCCAGCGACCGGCGATAAGGGTGGTCGGCGTCAAAGCCCGCCTCGACCCGCGCGATCCCCAGCGCGGCCTCGCCGGTTTTGCTGGCCTCGGCACTGCCCAGATCGTAAAGCCCCCGCCCGGCATGGGTTTCGATATAGGACAGTGGCTTGTCCTTGCGGGTCAGATAATCCAGCGTCCAGCACAGCAGCGCGTGCTTCTGGACATCGGCAAGGTTCCCGGCGTGATAGCTATGTTGATAGGAAAGCATGCCCTCGCCTAACCGGGAATCCCGCGCCGTGCAACGCCCCGCCGATGCCAGCAGCGAGCAGTGCGCGCCTTTCTTTCCCCACACCCCAGCGCGTGATGGACAGTCCGCAGCCACAGGCGTAGCCATGGGGGAAAGCGAAGGCGGTAAAAAGAGACATGCTTGAAATCTTCACCGCCGAGGGGCTGACTGCGCTCGCCCAAGTCGTTGCCATCGACCTTGTGCTGGCGGGCGACAATGCGGTTGTCATCGGCCTCGCCGCCGCTGGCCTCCCGCGCGAGATGCGGACGCGGGCGATCCTCGTGGGTATCCTCGCCGCCACCGTCCTGCGCATCGTCTTCGCTCTGGCCGCCTCGCAGCTTATGGCGATCACCGGGCTGATCCTTGCCGGCGGCGTGCTGCTGCTCTGGGTCTGCTGGAAGATGTGGCGCGAATTGCGTGCAGGGCACGCAAACGAAGAACAATCCGCGCAAGAGGCGCTGGCCGATGCCGATCTCAACCGCGACGGCGTCATCGCGCCCGCCCCGCGCAAGACCTTTCGGCAAGCGGCCATCCAGATCATCATCGCCGATGTCTCCATGAGCCTCGACAACGTGCTGGCCGTTGCAGGCGCGGCGCGGGAACACCCCTCGGTTCTGGTCATCGGCCTTGCCCTTTCCATCGCGCTGATGGGCCTTGCCGCCAGCTTCATCGCGCAGCTTCTGAACAAGCACCGCTGGATCGCCTATGTCGGCCTTTCGATCATCCTTTACGTGGCGCTCAAGATGATCTGGGAAGGCTGGCACGAGGTGGGGCCCGCCATGGCGGGGATGATGGGCTGAGAGCA
>PNND01000420.1 GCA_013824045.1 Rhodobacter sp.
CGACGGTGCCCGCGCATTCATATTCAACATGGGCCGTGATGCGGCGGGCCATTTCGCAGACCTCTTCGCGCTGGGCCTGCGTCAGGTAGGGTGCGGGGGCGCGCTCAACCACCTTCTGGTTGCGGCGCTGCACGGTGCAATCACGCTCCCACAGGTGCCAGACATTGCCCTGCTTGTCGCCGAGGATCTGCACCTCGACATGGCGGGCGCGCAGGATCATTTTTTCCAGATAGCCTTCGCCATTGCCGAAGGCGGCTTCGGCCTCGCGTCGGCCTTCGCGGACCTTCAATTCCAGCTCGTCTTCCGACAGGATCGGGCGCATCCCGCGCCCGCCGCCGCCCCATGAGGCCTTGAGCATCAGCGGATAGCCCACTTCGGCGGCCTGTTTTTTGATGAGATCCATGTCATCGGCCAGCACTTCGGTGGCGGGGATGACGGGTACGCCCGCCTCGATCGCCACGCGGCGGGCGCTGGCCTTGTCGCCCAGCGCACGCATGGTTTCCGCGCGGGGGCCGATGAAGGTGATGCCCGCCTGATCGCAGGCTTCGACGAAATCGGGGTTTTCGGACAAGAGGCCATAGCCGGGGTGGATGGCATCGGCCCCGGCCATCTTGGCCACGCGGATGATTTCGGGAATCGACAGATAGGCGCCCACGGGGGAGAGGCCCTCGCCGATGCGGTAGGCCTCATCCGCCTTGAAACGGTGAAGGGAGAGTTTGTCTTCCTCGGCGAAGATGGCGACGGTTTTCTTGCCCATCTCATTGGCGGCCCGCATGACGCGGATGGCGATCTCGCCCCGGTTGGCTACGAGGATCTTGCGGAATTCGGGCATTGGTCTCTCCGGATGTCGGCAGGTCAGGCCAGTGGCAGGCGCAGGGTCAGGCGGGCTATTCACGGTTTCGCGAGGATGCGATCAGCCCGTCACTCTAGGGGCGCTGCGATGCAGCGCAAGTGCGGGAACCGGCGTGAGATGCAAATTTTGCGAAATATGCAGGCCTTGGTTTGCAGTTGCGAAGGCCGTTTCGGGGGGATGGTGGAAAATACTGGCGGAACATTTGAAGAACCTTTTCCTTTCGCGCGGATGAGGCTAGGGTTCGACGCATGAATGGCTGGGATGAGAATGAAGCCTTTGAGGCGGCGGCGGTGCCGCTGTCGCAGCGCGCCTTGCAGGCGGCGCGGCCTGCGCCGTATCTGGATGATCTGAACCCAGCGCAACGCGCGGCGGTCGAGGCGCTGGATGGCCCGGTGTTGATGCTGGCAGGCGCAGGGACGGGCAAGACCAAGGCGCTGACGGCGCGGATCGTGCATCTGTTGCGCATGGGTAAGGCGCGGCCGAATGAGATTTTGGCGGTGACCTTCACCAACAAAGCCGCGCGCGAGATGAAGCTGCGCGTGGGGCGTTTGCTGGGCGAAGTGGCCGAGGGGATGCCCTGGATGGGGACGTTCCATTCGCTGAGCGTTAAGATCCTGCGGCGGCATGCGGAACTGGTGGGATTGAAGTCAAACTTCACCATTCTGGATACGGATGATCAGGTGCGGCTGCTGAAGCAGTTGATCCTGGCCGCGAATATCGACGAGAAGCGCTGGCCCGCGCGGATGCTGGCGGGGATGATCGACGGCTGGAAGAACCGCGCGCTGACGCCGGAGAAGGTGCCGTCCAGCGAAGCGGGGGGCTACAACAACCGCGGGACGGAGTTGTATGCCCAGTATCAGGAACGGCTGCGCACGCTGAATGCCTGCGATTTCGGCGATCTGCTCTTGCATTGCGTGGTGATCTTTCAGGCCAACCCGGATGTGCTGGCGCAGTATCAGCGGTGGTTCCGCTATATTCTGGTGGACGAGTATCAGGATACCAACGTCTGCCAATATCTGTGGCTGCGGCTGTTGGCGCAGGCGCATCGGAATATATGCTGCGTGGGGGATGACGACCAGTCGATCTATGGCTGGCGCGGGGCCGAGGTGGGCAACATCCTGCGGTTCGAAAAGGATTTCCCCGGCGCGCATGTCGTGCGGCTGGAGCAGAATTATCGGTCTACGCCGCATATCCTTGCTGCTGCGTCGGGCGTGATTGCGGGCAATGCCGGGCGGTTGGGTAAGACTCTGTGGACGGAAGTGGAGGAGGGCGAGAAGGTCCGCCTGATCGGCCATTGGGATGGCGAGGAAGAGGCGCGCTGGATCGGCGAGGAGGTGGAAGCGTTGCAGCGTGGGGGCCGTGGGCTGGACGCTGTGGGGCTGGATGGGCAGGCAATCCTTGTGCGGGCGTCGCATCAGATGCGGGCCTTCGAGGATCGGTTTCTGACCATCGGTTTGCCTTATCGCGTGATTGGGGGGCCGCGGTTCTATGAACGGCAGGAGATCCGGGATGCGATGGCCTATTTCCGGCTGTCGGTCAGCCCTGAGGATGATCTGGCCTTCGAGCGGGTGGTGAACCTGCCAAAGCGGGGGCTGGGCGACAAGGCGCAGGCCGATATCCAACGCGCGGCGCGAGGGGCGGGTGTGAGCTTGCATGAGGGCGCGCGGGAGTTGGTGGCGCATGGCGGCATCGG
>PNND01000256.1 GCA_013824045.1 Rhodobacter sp.
CGGCTGCGCGCGCTGTGCGAGGGGATGGGGGCGAAGGTCGATGAGATGGATGCCGCCCATCACGACCTTGTGCTGGCCGTGACCTCTCACACCCCGCACCTGATTGCCTATACGATGGTGGGCGTGGCCGATGATCTGCGGCGGGTCACGGACAGCGAAGTGATCAATTACTCGGCGGCGGGGTTTCGGGATTTCACCCGGATCGCGGCGTCGGACCCGACGATGTGGCGCGATGTGTTTCTGACCAACAAGGAAGCGACGTTGGACATTCTGGGGCGGTTCACCGAGGAACTGTTCGCCCTGCAACGGGCGATCCGGCTGGGCGACGGCGAGCATCTGCATGCCTATTTCACCCGCACGCGCGCCATCCGGCGCGGGATCATCGAAGCCGGGCAGGATACAGCGGCCCCCGATTTCGGCCGCGCGGCGCAGGTTGCGCCAAAGGGCGGCTGAATGCGGTTCGGTGCCGGTTTTCTATGTGTTGTGGTTTCCCTTCTGGCGGGCGCGCCTATGGCGCAAGAGGTGACAACGTCGCCCCGCCCCATGCCGCGCCCCGGTGTGCAGGCCGATCCGGCCCCGGATGTCATGGCCGCGCCCGTCACGGCTGCGATTCCCGCCATTGCCCCGAAACCGCGCCCGCGTCCGGCGGTCGAGGCCTTGCCGCAGACGCAGGCGCTGCCGCCTCAACCGGGGATGATGCTGTCGCTGCCCGTGTTGCGCCCAAGGGCGCGACCGGAGGGCTTGGCCAGTGCGGCCCCGCAGGCAGAGGCCCCTGTGACAGAGGTAGCCGCGGCGAACCCGCCCCCGGCGGCGCAGCGCGAACGGCGCGGCGGGCTGTTTGGCGGCTTGTTCCAGCGCCGTGACCGCGAAGAGCAATCCGAAAGCGCCGCGCCTGCCGATGGGTTTGTTTGCGGCGACCGCGCGATCCGGGGCGAGGAACTGGCGCGGATCACGTCGCGGGTGCAGGGCTGCGGGATCGAAGAGCCGGTGCGCGTGACACAGGTGGATGGCATCCGCCTGACCACGCCCGCGACGGTGGATTGCGCCACGGCGACGGCGCTGAAGGACTGGATCAATGCCGGGGTGCGCCCGGCCTTTGGCCGGCAGGAAGTGGTGGAGCTGCGCGTGGCGGCCAGTTATATCTGCCGCACGCGCAACAATCGCCCCGGTGCGAAGATCAGCGAACATGGGCGCGGCAAGGCGATCGACATTTCCGGCTTCATCCTGTCGGACGGGCGGGAATTGACGGTGTCTGGCAATTTCAACCGCCAGATGCGGCAGGCCCATCGCGCCGCCTGCGGGATTTTCGGCACGACACTGGGGCCGGGATCAGACGGGTATCACGAAGATCACCTGCATTTCGACACGGCAACCCATCGTAATGGGGCCTATTGCCGCTGAAAGATCTGCGGCGCGGGGCCGAGCGGCAGAGGGCCAAGGCTCATGCGGCCCTGCTGAAAGCTGAGCGGCAGGGTCAGGATGGTGGGATCGCTGCCCTGCTGGGCATAAAGCTCCAGCGCGCGGGTCACGGTTTGCGACGACTCCTCGGCCACCAGCTCGGATGCGATGAGCACCGGGACCAGTTCACGCCAGTTCTCAACGCGAATCTCGATCCGGCCTTCGGGGGTGCCATCGCTGGCCGGGGTCAGGCTGCCCTGCGCCGACAGAACCAGATCGCCCCAGCGGACCAGACCTTCGCGCAGGGTGATGTCGGTCAGGCCGGGGCGGGTGGTGGCGGCGTGGCGGTCCAGCGGGGCCGACAGGCCAAGGACCGTGTCCAGACGGAGAACGTCGATCTGTTCTGGCAAGCTTGATCCTTGGGCCAGCGCCATGCGGAAACCGGCATCCGGGGTGAGCGTGGTCAGTTCCAGCGCCACCTCATGCGCGAGGGCGCGGTCGGGGGCCTGCCTTGTGCCGAAACGGGCCGAGGTGGCCGACACTTCCCACCCGGCGGTAGAGCGCAGAGCAAGCCCATCGCCCGCGATGGCGGTGCGGTCTAGCGTCAGGGCGGTGCCAGGGGTGACGATCACGCTGCCCTGCGCGAGGGTGGAGGTCAGCGTGACGTCCTGCCCGGGCAGGCTGATGATCTGTTCCTGCGGCAGGGTGGCGATGACGTGCCAGGGCTTCCACGTCATCATGAAGACCTGCGCGAAGGGCGCGGTCCAGCTGAGGCCGGTTTCGGTATCGGTCAGGCGGGGTGCGGTTACCGTCAGATCAAAGCGGTTGGGAAAACCAGAGACAGTGATGCCCTGCTGTTCGGCCAGAAGCGGGCGGCCCTGCTGCGCGGCAAACCAGCCCGCTGCCGCCTGATCCATCGCCCGCGATCCCACGAACCAGTAGCCGCCCCAAAGGCCGGACAGGACAAGGACAATCACCAGAACTGCACGCATCTTGCACCCTTTTCTTCGTGTCGCGCCTGCTGTTTACAGGGGGGGTGAAGGGAGGGCCAGCGGATGACGGAACCGTTATGGGTCTTCGGCTATGGGTCGCTGATCTGGCATCCCGGTTTTGCCGTGGCGGAACGTGCCGTGGC
>PNND01000076.1 GCA_013824045.1 Rhodobacter sp.
GATCAGGTGATCAAGAATGCGTCAGGCGCCCCACCCTGAGCACGATCCCTGCGCGCTGCTCTTCTTCAGGCAAGCCGCCTGAGTGGGCCTTGAGCAACAAAGTTGCGGGCGTTCTTCCCCTGTCGGGCTGAAAACGTCCATAACCGACTTGAAACGTCAGAAATGACGACTTAATCGGGACCAACGTCCTTCCATCAATCCAGGGCATGGGCACGCACCGCCGCAGGCGGTCATGCCCTTGGCTTGCTTTCTGGAAAGACCTTTGCCGGAAGCTGCAACGAAAGGATACCCTCGGGGGCATGATCGAAGAGAACCTGCTGCTCATCCTGGTCGGATTGCCCTTTGCCGCAGCGATTGCCGCGAGCACGGTCCGGGCGTCGGCGCATGGTGCAGCTGCCTGGGTCTCGGGTCTTCTGCTCGCGGCGGGGCTCGCGATCCTTGCCCTGCTGCATGCGCCGATCGGCGATGGCCAAGTCCTGCGCAGCACCTTGCGCTGGGTTCCCTCGCTGGGCCTGAACCTCACCTTCCGGATGGATGGCTTTGTCTGGATGTTCGTGACGCTGGTTTTTGCCATCGGCATCCTCGTGCTGGTCTATGCCCGCTACTACCTGTCCAAGGCCGACCCGGTACCGCGGTTCTACGCCTTCCTGATGGCCTTCACGGGTGCGATGGTCGGCATGCTGATGTCGGGCAACATCCTGATGCTGGTGGTGTTCTGGGAGCTGACCTCGATCCTGTCGTTCCTCTTGATCGGGTATTGGCACCAGGGGCAGGCGGCGCGGGACGGGGCGCGAATGGCGCTGATCGTGACGGGGCTAGGGGGCCTGTGTCTGCTGGTCGCCATGCTGATCCTCGGCCAGATCGTCGGAAGCTATGACCTTGATCGCGTTTTGGCCGCAGGCGATGTCGTGCGCGCCGATCCCCTTTATCCGCTGGTGCTGGGCCTGTTCCTTTTGGGCTGCTTCACCAAGTCAGCGCAGATGCCGTTCCACTTCTGGCTGCCGGGCGCGATGGCCGCGCCGACGCCGGTCTCGGCCTTCCTGCATTCGGCGACCATGGTAAAGGCTGGGGTCTTCCTTCTTGTGCGCTTCTTTCCTGTGCTGGGGGAAACCGAACTTTGGTTCTTTGCAGTCACCGGCACCGGCATGCTGACGCTGGTGCTGGCCTCGATCATCGCGCTGTTCCGGCATGATCTGAAGGGTCTTCTGGCCTATTCCACGATCAGTCACCTGGGCCTGATCACGGCGCTGGCGGGGATCGGATCGAACGGCGCGATCCTGGCCGCGATGTTCCACATCGTGAACCATGCTGTGTTCAAGGCAAGCCTGTTCATGGCGGCGGGCATCATCGACCATGAGACGGGCACCCGCGACATGCGCCGCCTGTCGGGGCTGATCCGCTTCATGCCGGTGACCGGCGCGCTGGCCATCGTCGCCTCGGCCGCGATGGCGGGGGTGCCGCTCTTGAATGGTTTCATCTCGAAAGAGATGTTCTTTGCCGAAGCGGCCGACTGGCACAACGGGACCTGGCTGGACAATTCGCTGCCTTACCTTGCGACTTTGGCCGGAATCTTCGCGGTGGCCTATTCGCTGCGCTTCATCGCGACCGTGTTCTTCGGGCCGGACGCGGCAGACCTGCCCAAGGTGCCGCACGAACCCCCATCGCTGATGCGCCGGCCGGTGGAGTTGCTGGTGCTGGTCTGCCTGATCGTGGGCGTTCTGCCGGGGCTGACGCTGGGCCCGACGCTGAACCTGGCCGCGCAGTCGGTTCTGGGGCCGGACCTGCCCTACAAGGACATCGCCGTCTGGCATGGCTTCAACCTGCCGCTGGTGATGAGCCTTGTCGCCCTTGGTGTGGGTGTGGCGCTGTATGCCCTATTGGGCGGCCGGATCGCGGCGGGGCCGGAGGGGCCGCCGCTATTGCATCGGATCAGGGCGCAGCGCGTGTTCGAACGCATCCTGCTGGCCCTGACCTGGAAGCTGCCGCGTGTCGTTCACCGGACCCTCGGGACTGAGAGGTTGCAGCCGCAGCTTCGCCTGATCGTGCTGCTGACCATCGCCGCTGGCTTTGCCACGCTCTGGGGGGTCCTCAGGCAGGCGCCTGCACCGCTTGCGACCGACCTGAACCCCGCCTTTGCCCTGATGTGGGCCGTCGGCGGAGTCTGTGCCGTGGGCGCGGCTTGGCTGGCCAAGTATCACCGCTTCGCCTCGGTGGTCCTTCTTGGGGGCGCGGGTCTTGTCACCTGCCTGACCTTCGCTTGGGCGTCGGCACCCGATCTGGCGGTGACGCAGTTGCTGGTGGAGATCGTGACCACCGTCCTTCTGCTCCTTGGCTTGCGGTGGCTGCCAAAGCGCCGCGAGGAGATCGCGGAGGACAAGCTTCTGCCCGCACGCATCCGCCGCGCCCGGGATTTCGTGATTGCCGTTGTGGCGGGCACCGGCCTTGCCGGCATCGCCTATGTGATGATGACATGGCCGCTGATCCCCAATGTCGGCGATTGGTTCTTGCGAAACGCCTACAACGAGGGCGGT
>PNND01000346.1 GCA_013824045.1 Rhodobacter sp.
ACCTCAACCCTGAACCGCCTGATGGTGGTAGAACTGGCCCTGCCTGCGGTGCTGCCGGGTCTGCTCGTGGCGCTGCATTACGGGATTCAGATCACCCGGCCCAATTGGGGCTTCCGGTCCGATACCAAGGGCAACCGCACGGTTTTCGTGATCGGCGGGATGGCGGCTCTGGCGCTGGGGGCCTTTCTTGCGGCCGTGGCAGTGGTCCTGTTCCCGGCCAGCTTTGCGGGCGGTCTGGCCCTATCGGTTCTGGCCTATGCGCTGATCGGCGTGGGCGTTGGGTCATCCGGCACCTCGCTTCTGGCCCTGCTTGCAACCGCCACCCACCCCTCGCGGCGCGCGGCGGCGGCGACGATCACCTGGCTGATGATGATTCTTGGCATCGCGGTCACCGCAGGCACCGTCGGCACCTTGCTTGATCCCTACACGCCCATACTGTTGCTTGAGATTGTGGCCGTGGTCACAGGCGGCGCAGTCCTGCTGACCACGCTCGCCATCTGGGGGATCGAGTCCCGCGTCACCGCCACGCGCGAGGCAGAGGCACTGCCCTTTCGCGCGGGCATCGCAGAGGTCTGGTCCGAACCCCGCGCGCGGGTCTTCACCCTGTTCATCTTCCTGTCGATGACCGCCTATTTCATGCAGGAACTGATCCTTGAACCCTATGCCGGGCTGGTTTTCGGCTATTCGCCGGGGCAAAGCACCCAACTTTCCGGCGCACAGAACGGGGGCGTGTTCGTCGGGATGCTGCTGGTCGGGATCGCCGCAACCGGCTTCCGGATCGGCACGCTGCGGATGTGGGTGATGGCCGGATGCCTCGGGTCTGCGGCGGCGCTCTTGGTCATCGCGGCGCTGGGGCAGGTGGGCGGCAACCTGCTGCTGGCGGTCGTGGCGCTGGGCTTCTTTAACGGCATGTTCGCCGTGGCGGCCATCGGGTCGATGATGGCCTTGGCGGGGCAGGGGCGAGCGGCGCGGGAAGGCACGAGGATGGGCCTGTGGGGCGCTGCGCAAGCCGTGGCCGCAGGCTTTGGCGGGCTGGTCGGGGCGGCTGCGGCCGATGCGCTGCGGCTGTTTACCGATGCGCCCGATGCCTTTGGCGCGGTCTTTGCGATGGAGGCCGCGCTGTTCTGCGTCGCGGCCATGATCGCCGCAAAAGTGATCGAAGGGCGGGGCGGCGCAGTCCGCGCCACCAGCCCGCAACTCTTACCGGGGGAATGACCCATGACCTATGATGTCTTTGTGGTGGGCGGCGGGCCGTCGGGCGCAACGGCGGCCGAGGATCTGGCCCGCGCGGGCAAGCGTGTCGCCCTGCTGGATCGCGACGGGCGGATCAAGCCCTGCGGCGGGGCCATCCCGCCACGCGCGATCAAGGATTTTGCCATCCCGGATTCGCAACTCGTGGCCAAGATCACCACCGCGCGGATGATCTCGCCTACGGGCCGCATGGTCGATATCCCGATCGAGAATGGCTATGTCGGCATGGTCGACCGCGAACATTTCGACGAATATCTGCGCGACCGGGCTGTGAAGGCCGGTGCTGTCCGTCTGACGGGCACCTACCTGCGGATCGAACGCGACGGCGCGGGCAGCCATGTTGTCTGGCGCGATAAGATTTCGGGCGAAGAGAAGCGCAGCGCCACCAAACTGGTGATCGGCGCAGATGGCGCTCGGTCCAACGTCGCGCGGGCCGAGGTGCCCGGTGGCGACCGCATTCCATATGTCATTGCCTATCACGAAATCATCGCCGCCCCCGAACCCTCGCCCGACTATGACCCGCTGCGCTGCGACGTGATTTATGACGGCAAGATCAGCCCAGATTTCTATGGCTGGATCTTCCCACACGGGGCGCAGGCCAGCGTGGGCATGGGCACCGGGCTGGACGGGGTGGATCTGAAGAAGGCCACCGCCGATCTGCGCGCGGCTGCGGGCCTGACCGAATGCGAAACCATCCGCAAGGAGGGCGCGCCGATCCCGCTGCGCCCGATGGACCGCTGGGATAATGGCCGCGATGTGGTGCTCGCCGGCGATGCTGCAGGCGTGGTCGCCCCGTCTTCGGGCGAGGGCATCTTCTACGCCATGGCAGGGGGCCGCGCCGCAGCGACCGCCGCGCAGGCAGCACTCGCGTCTGGCCGTGCCTCGGATCTGCGCATCGCGCGCAAGATGTTCATGCGCGAGCATGGCACTGTGTTCCGGGTCTTGCGGTCGATGCAGGATGCCTATTATCGCAGTGACGAAAGACGCGAACGCTTTGTCAGCCTCTGCCACGATGTCGATGTGCAGAAGTTGACCTTCGAGGCCTATATGAACAAGAAACTGGTCACCAAACGCCCCATGGCCCATGTGAAGATCGGCATCAAGAACATGGCGCATCTGTTGCGCCTCGTCTCGCCCGTCTGGACCTGAGGTTGCGATGACCGCCCAACTTGCCCCTGATGCCATGCTCGAAGAGATGATCCCCGCCTGGGTGGACGGGCGGCTTTGCCCGGTGGGCAAGCTGGAGGTGCATCAAAGGGG
>PNND01000195.1 GCA_013824045.1 Rhodobacter sp.
CCGTGATGGCCACGATCTTCTCATCCCGCTCCGCCTCGGCAATCAATGACTGCGCGAACACTTTGGTATAGCTCGGTGCATTCGATACCGCCTTCGCCTGCACCCCGGTCAGCACATCGAACTTGCCCGTCGCATGGCCCCGGTCCCGCGCGGCCTCTGCCGGAGCATAGCCCTTGCCCTTCTTCGTCAGCACATGAATCAGCATCGGCCCTGTCGCCCGTGCCTTCACCGTGCGCAGCACTGCCAGCAACTGGTCAAGATCGTGCCCGTCGATGGGGCCCAGATAGGAAAACCCCAACTCCTCAAACAGCGTGCCGCCCACGGCCATGCCTTTCAGCATCTCCTTGGCCCGCCGCGCGCCCTGCTGGAACGGCCCGGGCAACAGGCTCACCGCATTCTTCGCCGCCGCCTTCAGATCCTGAAACGGTGCCTCGGCATAAAGCCGCGACAGGTAAGAGGAAAGCGCCCCCACCGGTGGCGCAATCGACATCTCATTGTCGTTCAAAATCACGAACAACCGCTTTTTCAGATGCCCTGCATTGTTCATCGCCTCAAAGGCCATGCCCGCGCTCATCGACCCGTCGCCGATCACGGCAATCGCATCGCCCGGATCACCACCCAGATCACGCGCCGCCGCAAACCCCAGCGCCGCACTGATCGAGGTCGACGAATGCGCCGCCCCGAACGGATCATAGGGCGACTCGCTACGTTTGGTGAATCCCGACAGCCCGCCCTCGGTGCGCAGCGTGCGGATGCGGTCCCGCCGTCCGGTCAAAATCTTGTGCGGATAGCACTGATGCCCCACATCCCAGATCAGCTTGTCCCGCGGCGTGTCGAACACCGCATGGATCGCCACCGTCAATTCCACCACGCCCAGCCCGGCCCCCAGATGGCCGCCCGTCTGTGACACCGCGCTGATCGTTTCGGCGCGCAGCTCATCCGCCACCTGCCGCAACTCGCGATCATTCAGCGCCTTCAGGTCCGCAGGCATGCTCACCCGGTCCAGCAGCGGGGTCTTGGGTCTGTCGGTCATTCTGCCCTCCAGCGGGCCATGCAAAAGGTCAGCTTTCGCGGCTGATAACGAAGCGCGCACAGGCAATCAAGTTCGCTGCCCGGTCGCCGTAAGGCGCAAGATGGTCCGCCGCCGCATCGATCAAAGCCCCCGCGCGCGCTTTTGCCGCGTCCAAGCCCAGCAGCGAAACAAACGTCGCCTTCCCCGCATCGGCATCCTTGTGCAGCCGCTTGCCAGTCTTGGCCATGTCGCCTTCAACATCTAGCACATCATCCCAGATCTGAAACGCCAGCCCCAGCTTCTCGGCATAGGCGCGCAGCGGCGCAGGGTCCGCCCCCGCAATCACCGCACCGGCTTCCGCCGACCAGCGGATCAGCGCCCCGGTCTTTCCCGCCTGCAAGGCCGTGATGTCCTCCAGCGTCAGCGGCGCCGCCGCCGTCTCGGCGGCAATGTCCAGCGCTTGGCCAAGCACCATCCCCTCAGCCCCGCTCGCTTGCGCGAGCCCGGCCACAAGCGCGATCCGCACCTCGCCCGCCCCCAACGCCGGATCGGCCAGCAGTTCAAAGGCCAGCGTTTGCAACGCATCCCCCGCCAGCACCGCCGTCGCCTCATCCCATTTCACATGCACCGTCGGCTGCCCGCGCCGCAGGTCATCGTCATCCATGCAGGGCAGATCATCATGCACCAAAGAATAGGCATGTAGCGCCTCAACCGCCGCCGCCGCGCTGATGGCCTGCGCATCGGCCAATCCATGCATCCGCGCGCCTTCCAGCACCAGAAACCCGCGCAGCCGCTTGCCCCCGCGCAGCGCATAGCGCATCGCCTGCACCACCGGCACCTCCGGCTTGCCTGCCAGCGCCGCCATCAGCCGCGCCTCTATGGCCACGGCATCCCGCGCCAGAACGTCTTGAAAACTCACATCCCCTCCGCCGGGGTCGTCCCGGTGGCCCGGCCTTCCTGCGCGCGGATCAGTTCCACCTTCTCTTCCGCCGCCTTCAGCTTGGCCGCGCAATGCGCCTTCAGCGCCGCCCCCCGCTCATACAGCGCGATGCTCTCTTCCAGCGCCACCTCGCCCCGCTCCAGCTGGTTCACCACCTGCTCCAGCGCGGCCATTGCCTCTTCGAAACTCATCTCGGACACAGCCTTCGCCGTCATCTGCTCCGCTCCTCCAACACGCCCACATGCGCCGCGACCGAGGCCGCAAGTGCCTCAAGATCATATCCACCTTCCAGTGTCGAGACGACCCTCCCCCCCGCGTGCCGCGCCGCCACGTCGCACAGCCGCCCCGTCAGCCACGCATAATCCGCCGCCTGCCATTCCAGATTGGCCAAAGGATCGGCCGCGTGCGCATCAAAGCCCGCCGAGATCAGCAGGAATTCCGGCGCAAAATCCTCCAGCGCCGGCAGGATCACGCCCTCATAAGCCGCCCGCATCGCCGCCCCGCCCGATCCTGCCCGCAGGGGAACGTTCACGATCTGCCCATGCGCGCCGCGCT
>PNND01000102.1 GCA_013824045.1 Rhodobacter sp.
GTCTTGTTCATCCACATGATCGGCAGCCACGGCCCGGCCTACTACATGCGCTACCCGTCCGAGGCCGAGGTCTTCACCCCTGCCTGCCGCACCGCCGAATTCGCCGATTGCACCACCGATGAAATCGTCAACGCCTATGACAATTCCATCCGCTTCACAGATCACGTCATCGCCCGGACGATAGATCTGCTTGCCGCGCAATCCGATGTCATCCCGGCTGTTTTCTTCCTGTCGGACCACGGCGAATCTTTGGGCGAAGATGGTCTCTACCTCCACGCCGCGCCGTATTTCCTTGCCCCTGAAACGCAAACGCAGGTGCCGATGGTGATGTGGCTCTCGCCGCTCTATCAGCAGGAAATGAAGGTCGATCCAGTCTGTCTGAAGGCCACGGCTGACCAATCCCTTAGCCAAGACAACGTCTTTCACACCGTTCTCGGCCTGATGGATGTCGTGACATCCGTGCGCGACGACAGTCTCGATCTTGCCACCGCCTGCCGCGACTAACGAAAACCGCGCGTCGGGGTCAGACGGCAACCCCGGCGCGCAGACCGTCATAGACGGCCTCCTCCGCCGTGCGCGGGGCAAGGCAATCGCCCGCCATGTGCAACTCGATCCCCAGCGCCATCACCGCCTCGGACAGATCATCCACCGGACGATGGCCAAGGCACAGCACCAGCGTGTCGACGCCCTCCACTTCGACCGCCTCGCCTGACGGAACATGCTGCAGGAAGACGCTGCCGCCCGAAGTGCCGAACAGGCGCATATAGGGCCGAACCTCCACCCGCAGCCGGTGCAACCCTGCGGCAATGGTGTCGCGCACATAAAGCGGCAGCACCTCGCCCGCGTGCAGCCCGTTCACCGCCAGCACCACCGATGACCCCGCCTTCGCCAGCCCTTCGGCCACCCCCGGACCGATCCAGTCGCAGCGCCAATCCGCTACGACGACGCGTCCGCCAACCTTCACTTCGCCGCGCAGCACCTGCCAGGCGGTCACCACCGGCACCGATCCATCCTCGGGCATGCCCTCCGGCACATGCGGCACAGCCCCTGTGGCTAGGATCACTGCATCCGGTCGCTCTGATGCCAGCAGGCCCTCCGTCACCCTCTGCCCCCGCCGCACCGTCACCTGCGCCAATTCCACCTCGCGCAGCAGGTTGGTCACGATCCCGCCGAACTCCGCCCGCCCGGGCAGCAATTGCGCCAGCAGCGCCTGCCCTCCCGGTTGTGGCCCCGCCTCGTACAAAGTGACCGCATGCCCGCGCTTCGCCGCCGTCACGGCGGCCTTCATTCCCGCCGGTCCGCCCCCCACCACAATCACCCGCTTTCGCCGCAGCGCAGGCGCAAGCTGCCCATAAGCCAGCTCGCGCCCGGTCTCCGGATACTGGATGCAGGACACCGGCAAACCCTTGTGGAAATGCCCGATACAGGCCTGATTGCAGCCGATACAGGCGCGTATGTCATCCACTGCACCACGCGCCGCCTTGGCGGGCATTTCCGGATCGGCGATCAGCGCCCGCGTCATGCCGCAGACATCGGCCTGCCCTGCGGCCAGAATGGCCTCGGCCTCCTGCGGCTGGTTGATCCGACCGGCCACAAAGACCGGCACCTTCAGCGCCTTGCGGAACGCAGCCGCGTCAGGGGCAACATAGCCCGGCGCATAGGCCATCGGTGGCGCGATATGCACTGCCCCCCCGACCGTGGCAGACGTCCCCGTCGTCACATTCACATAGTCAAGCTCCGCCTCCAGCGCGACACAGGCCGCAAGCGCCTCAGCCGCCGTTAGCCCCTCGTCATCGCGCTCGCTGGCGCTGATCCGCAACCCGACGACGAAATCCTCGTCCGTCCCTGCCCGGATCGCACGCAGAACCTCGCGCAGAAACCGCAACCTCCCCGCATCATCGCCGCCATACCCATCGCTGCGCCGGTTCACCCGCGGGTTCAGGAATTGCGCCGGCAGATAGCCATGGCTCGCCACCACCTCCACCCCGTCAAGCCCCGCCGCCCGCATCCGACGCGCTGCTGCCGCATAGCCTGCCACGATCTCGTTGATCAGCGGAAGGGTCAGGGCACGCGGCATCACATGGAACCGCTCATTCGGGCTGACCGACGGCGCATAGGCGACCGCAAGCAAGCCATCCGCGCTTTCCATGATCTCGCGCCCCGGATGGAACAGCTGCGAAAACACCGTCACCCCTTCGGCATGCAACGCCTCGGCCAGCCGTCGATAGCCGGGGATGCAGGCATCCGTCGTCGCCATCAGAAGGTGCGAGGTATAGCGCGCCGTCTCATGCACCCCCGCCACCTGCGTCACGATCAGCCCGACGCCGCCCCGCGCCCGTGCCAGATGATAGGCGATCAGCGCATCATTTACCGTGCCATCCACTGGCAGAACGGTGTCATGCCCCGTCGACATGATGCGATTGCGGATCGTAGCGCCGCGAATGCGCAGGGGGGCGAAAAGATGCGGAAACGCTTCTCCCG
>PNND01000200.1 GCA_013824045.1 Rhodobacter sp.
CTCCCCCTCGGCGTTGTTGCCATCGCCGTGGGCACCGTCCTGCTGCCCGACCTGTCGCGCCGTCTGCGCGCGGGCGATGCCGAGGGCGGCCGCGCCTCTTTCAACCGCGGCACCGAATTCGCGCTGTTCCTGACCATCCCCGCCGCCGTCGCGCTGGTTGTCATCGCCCTGCCGCTCACCACCGTCCTGTTCCAGCGCGGAGCCTTCGGCGCGGATGACGCCGCCGCCACGGCGCTGGCCCTTGCCATCTACGGCGCAGGCCTGCCCGCCTTCGTGCTGCACAAGGTGTTCCAGCCGCTCTACTACGCCCGCGAAGACACCCGCAGCCCCTTCCGCTTTGCCGTCTGGTCGATGGTCGTGAACGCCGTCGTCGCCGTGGGCCTCTTGCCCCTGATCGGCTTTGCCGCCGCCGCGCTGGCCACCACAATCGCCGGCTGGACCATGGTCTTCCAACTCTGGCACGGCACCCGCAAGATGAGCGTTGAGGCCCGCTTTGACGACCGTTTCCGCCGCCGCCTGCCGCGCATCATCGCGGCCAGCCTGCTGATGGGCGCAGCACTTTGGGGCGGCACCATTGCCCTTGGCCCCATGCTCGGATCTGATGGCTGGCGCTACGCCGCCCTCGCCGCCCTTGTCGCGGCGGGCATCGCCACCTACGCCGCCGCCGCCTTCACCCTAGGCGCGGCCCGCCTGTCCGACGTGACCTCTGCCCTGCGCCGCAAACCAAGGCCCTAACGATCCCGCACCTTCGCCAGCACCCGCCCCCATCCGCCGGGGCTGACCACGAAGGAAAGCAGGAATCCGCAGGCAAACCCGGCCAGATCGGCCACCCATTCATACCCACCGCCGAACAGCACCCCGAACAGAAGCTGTATACCCAGCAGGAAGCCGATGAAGGAAAACGCCCGATACTTGTTCGCCCCCACTGCCGCCAGATTGACCCAGAGCAGAAAAGTGAACGCCCCGATCAACCCGTAAACCGCCGGATACCCCCCGAACAACGGCGCCGCATTCCCCGGCACCGCCATGAAGGCCAGCGCCCCCGCCGCGGCCGAGGCGAAAAACACCACCACCACCGCCCACCAGCGGAACACCTCACCCACCATCTTCCCCAAGGCCAGCAGGATCACCACGACAAACAGCGCATGGGTCGTGCCGCCATGGACAAAGACGTAAGTGAACATCCGCGCCACATCCGATGCTGGATAAACCCCCGTTTCGATCATCTGCCGCATCAGGGGGGGCGAAAATACGAACATCTCCAGCGCCTGTAACCGCCAGCCCGCACCCGCCATCCCGCCCACGATGCCCGACCCGCCCAGGCCCAGCACCACCTCCATCGCGATGATCGGCAGCGCCAGAATCCAGACAATCGCGGGCAAGGGGTTCAACGGGGGGGCATTCCGGTCCTGCATTACGTCTCCAATTCCAGCCTTCAGCGGTCCACAGCGTCGATTGACGCCCCGCCGCCCCAGCGATAAGCCGAAAGCCCGACCTTATCCAGACGGAGCATATCATGGCCGAGCCGGTCCAAACGCCTCAGGCTTCCTTCCCGACCCGCATCTTCTCCGGGATTCAGCCCTCCGGCGGCCTGACGCTGGGCAACTACCTCGGCGCGCTCAAGCGTTTCGTGGAAAAGCAAGAGGAAGGGATCGAAACGATCTATTGCATGGTCGACATGCACGCGATCACCGTCTGGCAAGACCCCGAAAAACTGCGCCAGCAGACGCGCGAAGGGGCCGCCGCCTTCATCGCCGCCGGGATCGACCCCGCGCGTTCGATCCTGTTCAACCAGTCTCAAGTGTCTGCCCATGTCGAACTGGGCTGGATCTTCAACTGCATCGCCCGCATGGGCTGGATGAGCCGGATGACCCAGTTCAAGGACAAGGCCGGGAAGAACAGCGAGAATGTCTCGCTGGGCCTGTTTGCCTACCCGTCCCTGATGGCCGCCGATATCCTAGCCTACAAGGCCACCCATGTCCCGGTGGGCGATGACCAGAAACAGCATCTGGAGCTGTGCCGCGACATCGCGATCAAGTTCAACAACGACTACGGGGTGAATTTCTTTCCTGTGGTGGAACCTGTCATCGAAGGCGCAGCGACCCGCGTGATGAGCCTGCGCGATGGCACCAAGAAGATGTCGAAATCCGATCCATCGGATCAGTCCCGCATCAACCTCACCGATGATGCCGACACGATTTCCAAGAAGATCCGCAAGGCCAAGACAGACCCCGAACCCCTGCCCGACACCCTCGACGGCCTCAAAGACCGGCCCGAGGCGCGCAATCTGGTCAACATCTACGCCGCCCTTGCCGGCCATACGGCGGAACAGGTGATCACCGACTATGCAGGCGCGCAATTCGGCACCTTCAAGCCCGCGCTGGCCGATCTGGCGGTGGCGAAACTGGAACCCATCACGCTGGAAATGAACCGCCTGATGCAGGATCAGGGCGAGATCGACCGCATCCTCGGTGC
>PNND01000382.1 GCA_013824045.1 Rhodobacter sp.
AGGATCAAGGGCAGCGTCACCGTCACGAACACCCAAACGGGTGAGGCACCCAGCGTGCCTGCGGCCTGTTCGAGCTTGGGGTCCACCGCCTCAAACGCCAGCCTTATCGCCCGCACCATCAGCGGAAAGGCCATCACCGCCGCCGCCAGCACCGCGCCCGTCCAACGAAAGGCCAGCACGATGCCGAACCACTGATCCAGAAACTGCCCCACATAGCCCCGCCGCCCAAAGGTCAGCAGCAGCAGATAGCCCGTCACCACGGGCGGCAGGATCAGCGGCAGATGCACCAGCCCGTTCAGCACCTGCTTGCCCGGAAACTCCCGCCGCGCCAGCAGCCAAGCGACCCAGATGCCAAGGGGAAGGCTGATCAGCGTCGCCCAGAACGCCACCCGCAGCGACAAGGCCACCGCCTGCCATTCCGAAGGCGACAGCCAATCCGTCATCAGCGGGTCATCCGGGGCATGAGGCGGGCGGTCCTGCGCTTGCGATATATCCTTGCGAACATATCACCAGCCCCCCGCCCATCGGCAAGCGCCTTCTGCCCGGCTTAGCCACCCAACACGATCAGATCACGCGCTGACAGGCTCACTTCGGTCTGCGTGCCAATGGCGGGCGGCGGCGCGTCCATGCGGTTGAACGTGTCCAGCGCCACGACAGACCCACCCGCCCGCGCCCGCACCCGGATGATGGACCCAAGGAATTCCACGCTTTCAATCGTTGCGGGCAGCACCACATCTGCGCCCTCGACCCGGCCCAACTGCACCGCCTCGGGCCGCAGGGCAAGCGCCACCGTGCCGCCCGTTCCGGTTCCCACCGGCTCTGCCAGCGTCACCGGCACCCCGGCCAGCGTCACCGATTGCGGCCCGGTCACCGCGCCGTCGAAGATGTTCAGCGTGCCCACGAACGTCGCCACAAAGCGCGTGGATGGGCGGTTATACACCTCGAACGGCGCGCCCACCTGTTCGGCGATCCCGCCATTCATCACCACCACGCGGTCCGACATCGACAGCGCCTCTTCCTGATCATGCGTCACGAAGATGGTGGTGATCCCCAACTCGCGCTGAATCTCGCGGATCTCGTTGCGCAAGCTGACACGCACCTTCGCATCCAGCGCGCTCAGCGGTTCATCCAGCAGCAGCACGCGTGGCGATGGTGCAAGCGCTCGCGCCAAAGCCACCCGCTGCTGCTGCCCGCCTGAAAGCTGAAACGGATAGCGCCCCCGCATCTCTGACAGCCCGATCAGGCGCAGCATCTCATCCACTCGGGCCTCGCGCGCGGATTTCTCTACACCCTTCACCTTCAACCCAAAGGCCACATTCTCGGCCACGGTCATGTTGGGAAACAGCGCATAGGCCTGAAACATCATCCCGATGTTGCGCTGATTGGCCTTCAGCCCCGTCACCTCCTGCCCGTCGATCACGATCCCGCCCGACGTCGGCGCCTCGAACCCCGCCACCATCCGCAGCACCGTCGTCTTGCCACAGCCGGATGGCCCCAGCAGCGAGATGAACTCTCCCTTTTCCACGGTCAGGTTGAAATCCTTGACCACCCGGTTGGTGCCAAAGGATTTTTCCAGATGGGACAATTGCAAAAAGGACATCAGGCCTTCGCCCTTTCATGTTTGGCAAATCGGGTGGCAAGCTGCATCAGCCCCATGCATCCCCAAGTGATGGCAAAGGCGATCACCGCCAGCGCGGGCGGCTCATAGGCGCGGTTCGCGCCCAGCAGTTGCATATAGGGCCCAAAGGCCGGGCGGTTCAGCAGCGCCGCCATGGTGAATTCGCCCAGCACGATGGCCAGTGTCAGGAACGCCCCCGACAGCACCGCCACCATCACATTGGGCAGGATGATCCGCCCAAGGATCGTGAACCACCCCGCACCCAAGGATTGCGCCGCTTCTGTCAGCGTTCCCACATCAATCGTCCGCAGCCCCGTATCGACCGAGCGGTACATGTAGGGTAGCGCCAGCGTCGCATAGCCCATCGTCAGCAGGATATCCGTCCCCAGCGCCGACCCCGTCAGCGGCAGAAAGCTTGATGTGTTGTACATCCGAATATAGCCGAACACGATCACGATGGCCGGGATCACCAGCGGCAACAGCGTGATGAATTCCACAAAGGGCCGCGCCTGCGGCAGCTTCAACCGCACCCAATAGGCCGTGGGCACCACCAGCACCACGCCCACCACGATCGTCGCCGCCGACAGCGCCAGCGAATAGCCGAAGGTCGCCCAGAAGGCCGGGTCGCCAAAGACGGCGGCATAGGCATCAAGGGAATAGACCCCGCGCCGCATCTTCAGGCTGAATTCCGTCATCCCCACCAAGGGCAGCAGGAAGAAGAGGCACCCAAGCAGCAACGTGCCCCAAGCGAACAGGCGGGTCATTTCAGCCACCTTTCCGACCGCACGCGCAGCCAGATGTACAAAAGGTTCGCCGCCGCCGTGATCACGATCATCCCGAAGGCCAGCGCATAGCC
>PNND01000259.1 GCA_013824045.1 Rhodobacter sp.
TTGGCTCCGTCACCGGGGCGGGGGTGGCAGAGATCACCAACCAGCTGGAATATGACGATGACGTGGCCTTTCAGGCGGTGCAGAAGCTCTATGACCTCTCGCGCGGTCATGACGCGCGGCCTTGGTGCCTGACGGTCAGTTTCACCCACCCGCACGATCCCTTTGTCGCGCGTCGCAAGTACTGGGACCTGTACAACGACGCACCGGAACTGACCCCGCCAACACCCATCGCCTATGCCGATCAAGACCCCCATTCGCAGCGCCTGATGGATGCCTGCGACTGGCGCGCCTTTGACATCACCGACACCCATATCCGCCGCGCGCGGCAAGGGTACTTCGCCAACATCTCCTATGTGGATGCGAAGATCGGCGAAATCCTCGACACGCTGGAGGCGACGCGACAGGAGGCCATCATCGTCTTCCTCTCCGACCATGGCGAAATGCTGGGGGAACGGGGCCTGTGGTTCAAGATGAACTTCTTCGAAGGCTCCGCCCGCGTGCCGCTGATGATCGCCGCCCCCGGTCTGGATCCGCAGCGGATCGATACGGCCGTCTCCACCATCGACGTGACGCCGACGCTGGGCGCGCTGGCGGGCATCGACATGGCCGCGATCCGGCCATGGACGGATGGCGAAAACCTCGTCCCACTCGCCCGGGGCACGCCGCGCAGCGCGCCGGTCGCGATGGAGTATGCCGCCGAAGGCACGATCACCCCGATGGTCTGCCTGCGCGAGGGCGACTGGAAGTTCATCCGCTGCCCCGCCGATCCCGACATGCTCTTCCATCTCGCGACCGATCCGCAGGAACGCCGGAACCTCGTCGCCGACCCGGCCCATGCCGCGACCCTTGCCGCCTTCCGCGCCAAGGCCGATGCGCGCTGGGACCTCGCCACCTATGATGCGGCGGTCCGAGAAAGCCAGGCCCGCCGCTGGGTGGTCTATGAAGCGCTGCGCAACGGCGCCTATTTCCCGTGGGATCACCAACCCCTCCGCGCCGCGTCGGAACGCTACATGCGCAACCACATGGACCTGAACATTCTGGAAGAGTCCAAGCGCTTCCCCCGCGGGGAATAGCGCGGCACCCGGCCCGCCCGGCACCGGCGTCGGATTTGGGTATTTTGGCCAAGATGAAGCCACTTGCGTCCTTCATCTTGGCAACAATACCCATCCGCGCCCTTCAGACAGGACCAACGCCTTTCCATCTTTTCCTGCGTGACCGCAGTCCGTGGCAACCCCGTCTGAGGGGGCTCGATGCCCCCGAGGACGGCACCCCCGTCTGGTTTCACCGCGCGTCGGTCAGCACCAGATCGGCACCCTTCCAGCCCAGCATCATGGCGGGTGCGTTCGTGTTCCCCGCAATCAGGTTTGGGAAGCTGGAGGCGTCTATCACCCGCAGGCCGGCCACTCCATGCACGCGCAACCGCGCGTCCACCACGCTCGTCGTCGCATCAGGCCCCATGCGGCAGGTGCAGGACGGGTGATAGACCGTCCCGGACCGCTTTCGGAAATCGTCTATCAGAGCCTCATCCGTTGTCACATCCGGCCCCGGGCGCAATTCCTCGGCGATCAGCCGCGCCAAAGGCGGTTGCGCTGCCAGATGCCGCAGATACTTCACTGCCAGCAACATCTCCTGCACGTCATGATCGGTGGAGAAGGCATTCGCCGTAATCACTGGATGCCGCATCGGATCAGCAGAGCCGATGCGGATATGGCCCCGGCTTGTCGGGCGGCAGTTTGACAGTCCGATCGACATGCCGGGAAACGGGTCTGGCGTCAGGATCGGACGTTCGCCATCGCGTGGGATCAGGGTGGAAAAGGCCTGCATGTAAAGCTGCATGTTCGGCCGATCCAGATCGGGCGATGTGCGAAAGAACCCGCCCGCATGGTTGATCGACTTCGCAAGCGGCCCCGCGCCGACCAGCACATATTTCATTCCCGCCAGCAGCTTGCCCCACCAGGGACGCAACTCGTCGTTATAAGTCGGCACCTTCATCCGCCAGGTGTAGTTGATGCCTTGATGGTCGCTCAGATGATCGCCCACATTCGGATTGTCCTGCTGCACCGGGATACCAAGCGATTGCAGCATCGCCCCCGGCCCGATGCCCGAAAGTTGCAGCAGCTGTGGCGAGTTGATCGCGCCCCCCGACAGGATCACCTCGGACTTCGCGCGCAGCACGCGCCTCTGCCCGCCCTGCACATATTCCACTCCGACGGCGCGGCCCTGTTCGATCAGCACCCGCGTCACCATCGCCCCGGTAATGACGCGGCAATTCGGCCGCTTCATCGCCGGGCGCAGGAAGGCCCGCGCGGCCGAATTGCGCCGCGCCTTGTGGATGGTCATCTGGTAGATGCCCGCCCCTTCCTGCACGGCACCATTGAAATCGGCATTCTGCGGCAGGCCCGCGCTTTCGCAGGCCGCGACGTAATCCTTCACCAA
>PNND01000478.1 GCA_013824045.1 Rhodobacter sp.
GTGCAGGGGCATGAGGCGGCAAGTCTTGCCGTGGCTGGCGGGCGGATGGCGGTGGTCAAGCCCGCCGCGCTGACGCGGGGCACGGTGGTGGAGTTGCGCGATCTGTTTTTTGCCACACCTGCGCGGTTGAAATTCCTGCGGTCCGACCGGGCCGAGGCGCAAGCCATTGCCGATGTGATCCGCCGTCTTGCCATGGCCGAACCCGCCGTGGGCTTTACCCTGCGCGATGTATCAGGCGGGGGCGAGGGGCGTGTGATGTTCCGCGCCGATCCGACGGGGGGCGATTTTTTTGATGCGTTACACGCGCGGCTGGCCTCGGTTCTGGGGACGGACTTCATCGAAAATGCGTTGAAGATCGACACCGAACGCGATGGGCTGCGGCTGACAGGTTATGCCGCGCTGCCCACCTATTCACGCGGGTCATCGGTGCAGCAGTTCCTGTTCGTCAACGGCCGCCCGGTGCTGGACCGGATGCTGTTCGGCGCATTGCGGGCGGCCTATTTCGATTTCCTAAGCCGCGACCGCCACCCTGCGGCCGTGTTAACCGTATCCTGCGATCCGGAACGGGTGGATGTGAACGTCCACCCCGCCAAGGCCGAGGTGCGTTTTCGGGAACCCGAAGCGGTGCGCGCGCTGATGATCACCGGGCTGCGCACGGCGCTGTCGGGCGCGGGGCATCGTGCCAGCAGCACGGTGGGCGATGCCACGCTGGCCGCGCTGCGGCCCGAACAAGCAGCGCCGCGCATCTATCAGATGGACCGTCCGTCACAGGGTAGCCTTGCGCGCAGCTTTGCCTTTCAGGCCCCGATGCCCCAGCCCGGTTTTGCCGAGGCGCCGTCCGCCCGCATGGATGCCTCTGCGCCGGATCTGACAGACCGCCCCTTGGGGGCGGCCCGCGCGCAGGTGCATGAGAATTACATCATTGCCCAGACCGAAACCGGCATCGTGATCGTCGATCAGCACGCGGCGCATGAGCGGCTGGTTTATGAGCGGCTGAAACGGCAGATGGCGGAAAGCGGGATCACGGCGCAGGCGCTGCTGATCCCAGAAATCGTGGACCTGTCGCCGGGCGATGCGGCGCGCATATTGGATCATGCCGACGCCCTGTCGCGGCTTGGGCTGACCATTGAATCCTTTGGCGGTTCTGCCATCGCCATTCGCGAAACCCCGGCCATACTTGGCCCGGTGAACGGCGCCGCGCTGATCCGGGATGTGCTGGATGAACTGGCTGATCTTGGCGACAGCCAACTGGTGCAGGCGCGGATCGAGGCGGTGCTGTCGCGCATGGCTTGCCATGGTTCGGTGCGGTCTGGCCGCCAGATGCGGGCCGAAGAGATGAACGCCCTGCTGCGCGAGATGGAGGCAACGCCCCATTCCGGCCAGTGCAACCACGGACGGCCCACCTATGTGGAGCTGAAACTGGCCGATATTGAACGGCTGTTCGGGCGGCGATGATTACCATCGGCGGCACCCAATATGCTTGGACCGATCCCCCAGTGCTGATTGTGGCCGGGGCGGTTGTGGTGCTGATGGTCCTGCTGCTGACGCTGCGCGCGGCGGCGCGATCGGCACGGATGGCAGAGCCGATGCTGCGGCAAATGGAATGGATGTCGCATCGCGTGCAATCCCTGTCTGACGGGCAGGAACGGCTGGCGGGCGGGTTGCATCATGTGTCCGAGGCGGCGGCGGTGGGCCAATCGTCGATGCTCAAGCTGATGGAACAGCGCCTTGCCGATGTGCAGCGCCAGATGACCGAAGCTCTGCATGGCACCTCCACCCGCACAGCGCGCAGTTTGGGCGATCTGCAGCAGCGGCTGGAAACCATCGACAAGGCGCAGGCCAATATCGAAAAGTTGTCGGGGAATGTGCTGTCGCTTCAGGATATCCTGTCGAACAAGCAGACGCGCGGCGCCTTTGGCGAGATTCAGCTGAATGACATCGTGCAGAAGGCGCTGCCGCCAGATGCTTATTCGATGCAGGTCACGCTGTCCAACGGGCGGCGTGCGGATTGTCTGGTGCATCTGCCCAAACCGCCCGGCCCCATCGTCATCGACGCCAAATTCCCGCTTGAGGCCTATGAAGCCCTGCGCCGGGCCGAGACGCCCGCGCAACAGTTGGAGGCGCAGCGCCTGATGCGGGCCTCTGTCCGCGCCCACATCAAGGCAATCTCGGAAAAGTATATCCTCGAAGGCGAAACCGCAGATGGCGCGCTGATGTTCCTGCCATCCGAGGCGGTTTATGCCGAATTGCACGCAAACTTCCCCGATGTGGTGCGCGAAGGCTTTGCCGCAAAGGTCTGGATCGTGTCGCCCACCACCTGCATGGCCACGCTGAACACCATGCGCGCGGTGCTGAAAGATGCCCGGATGCGCGAACAGGC
>PNND01000350.1 GCA_013824045.1 Rhodobacter sp.
ATTGCCCGCTTTGCCGAGGGCATCGCCATCGGGTCCGGCATCGCGCGGGAGTTGGGCGTGGGGCTGGGTGACCGCGTGCGGGTGATCGCGCCATCGGGGGTGAGGACGGCCTTCGGCACCAGCCCGCGGGTGAATGCCTATGAGGTGGTCTATATCTTTACCGCCGGGCGCTATGACATTGATCGCACACGGATCTACATGCCCTTTGACGAGGCGCAGTCCTATTTCAACAAGGAAGGCATGGCTGACGAGATCGAGGTCATGGTGGCGGAGCCGGAAAAGGTGGATGACCTTGGGCCCGCCCTTCTGGCCGCTGCCGGGGCCGAGGGAATGCTGTGGACATGGCGCGACAGTTCGGGGGCCTTTCTGCGCGCGCTGGATGTTGAGGACAATATCATGTTCGTCATCCTATCCATTCTGGTGCTGATCGCGTCGATGAACATCATTTCCGGGCTGATCATGCTGGTGAAGAACAAGGGCCGCGACATCGGCATCCTGCGGACCATGGGGTTGACGGAGGGAGCGGTGCTGCGCGTGTTCTTCATTTGCGGGGCGTCGACCGGGCTGGTCGGCACGGCGCTGGGCGTGATGCTGGGCTGTCTGTTTGCGCTCTATATCGATCCGATCTTTTCCTTTGTGAACTATATGGCGGGGGGCGGGGTCTGGGATCCGTCGATCCGGGGGATCTATGCCTTGCCCGCGAAATTGCAGATCAACGATGTGCTGTCGGCGGTGGGGTTGTCGCTGTTCCTGTCATTCGTCGTCACGATCTTTCCAGCGCGGCGCGCGGCGCGGATGAACCCGGTGGAGGCCCTGCGCTATGAGTGAGGCGGCGCTGGTTCTGGAGGGGATCGAGAAGGGCTATAACCGGGGCAAGCCGTCCGAGGTGATTGTGCTGCGTGGTGCCACTGTGAGCGTGGCGCGGGGCGAGGTGGTGGCTTTGGTTGCGCCCAGCGGGGCGGGGAAATCGACGCTGCTGCACATCGCGGGGCTGCTGGATACGGCGGATAGCGGGCGGGTGCGGCATGCCGGGCGGGATATGACCGGGCTGTCCGATCGGGCGCGTACCGATGCGCGGCGGGCGGATGTGGGGTTCATCTACCAGTTCCACCATCTGCTGCCCGAGTTTTCTGCCTTGGAAAACATCGTCTTGCCGCAACTGGCCAATGGCGTTTCGCGGCGTGACGCCGATGCGCGGGCGCAGGAACTTCTGGACCGGGTCGGGGTGGGCGCGCGGGCGGGGCATCGGCCGGCGCAATTGTCGGGGGGCGAGCAGCAGCGGGTGGCGTTCTGCAGGGCGCTGGCCAATGGGCCGAAGCTCTTGCTGGCGGATGAACCGACGGGGAATCTGGACCCAGCAACATCGGATCAGGTGTTCAGGGCGCTGATGGAGTTGGTGCGGGAAACTGGGCTTTCGGCGCTGATCGCCACGCATAACATGGAGTTGGCCGCGCGGATGGACCGGGTGGTTCGGCTGGATCAGGGGCGGGTGGTTTAGGCTGATTTCCGGCCTGGGCCACGGCGGACGTTGCCGTGAGGGCCGCTTCGTGATTGACTGGGTAACCAGTATGAACGGAGGCCGAGATGCAGCGCGTATTCCTATATCCCATTGGCATGATTGCGGTTTTCGCACTGGCGGCCTGTGTCCTGCCAGGGGCGGATGAGCCTGAACAGACAACCGGGGCAGGCGACTATGCGGCCTTCTGTGCCGCTTGCCACGGGGCCAGCGGCAAAGGCGATGGCGAGATGGCGGTGGGGCTGGCCAAGCGGCCTGCGGATCTGACGGCATTGGCGGCGCGCAATGAGGGGACCTTCCCCACAACGCAGGTGATGGCGCAGATCTGGGGCTATACCGGGGGCCGGGATGGCGGGCGGGTGATGCCGCAATTCAGCGCGCTGCTCGATGGGGCATTGGTGCCTTATGATGGCGGGGATGGGATTGCGACGCCGACGCCGATCCGGTTGGTGGAGCTGGCCGAGCATCTGAAGACGCTGCAGAAGTAGGGCAGCACGCGGTGCAGCACGCCAGTGCAGACAGGTGTATGCACGCAGCGGGCTGTGTGTTCGGGGGTTGGTAACGGCTGAACCCCGGCGTTACGGGGCCGAGGTGGGGATCACCTCGGGCTGGCTGCCCGCTATTTCGAGGATCAGTTTGCGGCGGACGGCGGCGGTGAAACTGTCGCCCGTGTCGGCGGTCACGAGAAAGGCGCCGGGGCCGCCGATGATCTGGGTGGCGTAGATTTCTTCCAGATTGCCGCCCGCGCGCTGGGGGCTGTCGGGGCGGAGGATGGGCAGGGCGTTGATGGTGATATTGGCGGCCAGCACTTCGGCCCGGGCATCGGCGATGCTGGGGCCGGACCAGTTGTTCGCACTGTC
>PNND01000467.1 GCA_013824045.1 Rhodobacter sp.
CCCGCCCATGCTCTGGAGCCGATCAACAAGGAAGCCCATATCAACAACATCCTGTTGCAGGGCTTCATCGGTGATGCCATCGCCGACAACTGCCCCACCATCGAACCGCGTAAGATCCGCGCGCTGGGCGAGTTGAACAAGCTGCGCGTCTATGCACTGGACAAGGGCTATACCACAGCCCAAGTCCGTGCCTTCGTGACAGACGATACGGAAAAGGCGCGCGGCAAGGCCGAGGCGGCGGCATGGCTGGCCGAACGTGGGGCCGAACCCGGCAAGGCCGATATGTATTGCCAGATCGGCGAGGCGGAAATCGCCAAGGAAAGCCTGATCGGCACATTGTTGAGGTCAACGAAATGACCGAAAGCGCCGCGATGCACCTTGCCGAGTTGAACGTGGGCCGCCTGCTGGCCCCGACGGATGATCCGCGCGTGGCCGAATTCATGGCCGCGCTGGATCGCGTCAACGGCATGGGCAAGCGGATGCCGGGTTTCGTGTGGATGATGGAAGGCTCGGGCGAACCGGGCACCGGGAATACCGAAGCCAAGATCGGCGGCGATCCGCATTTCGTGTCGAACCTGACGGTGTGGGAAAGCGTCGAAACGCTGGAAAACTTCGTCTGGAACACCGTTCATCGGCAATTCTACGAACGGCGGGCGGAATGGTTCGAAGTGCTGGGCAAGATGCATTTTGTCATGTGGTGGGTGCCCGCCGGGCACCGCCCGACATTGGACGAGGCGCTGGATCGTCTGGCCCATCTGCAGGCGCAGGGCGACAGCGACCACGCCTTTGGCTGGACATATCTGAAAGAGGCGCAGCTGTGGAAAACCCACCGCTGCACCCAAATGGCGGCGGAGTAGCGGGCATGTGCCACGGCAATCTCGACCCGAAATACGCGATGCGCGATATCGAGGCGCGCGTGAAACACCTGTCATATGAACAGGATAAGACGAAACAGGCCGCCCCCGCGCCGCAATTCGGGTTGCTTGCCCGCCTGCGCGACGCGATCAACGGGCTGCTGCGGAAGGACCGGGCTCATGTCTAACCTCAAGAAGATCAGCATCGACGGCATCGAGGTCGAGGTTGATGGTGCGATGACCATCATTCAGGCCGCCGAAGTGGCAGGCGTGGAGATTCCGCGCTTCTGCTACCACGAGCGCCTGACCATCGCCGGAAACTGCCGCATGTGTCTGGTTGAGGTGGTAGGCGGCCCGCCCAAACCCGCCGCCTCCTGCGCGATGCAGGTCCGCGATCTACGCCCCGGCCCGAATGGCGAGGCGCCGGTCGTCAAGACCAAGTCGCCCATGGTCAAGAAGGCCCGCGAAGGGGTGATGGAGTTTCTGCTGATCAACCACCCGCTGGATTGCCCGATCTGCGATCAGGGCGGCGAATGCGATCTGCAGGATCAGGCGATGGCTTATGGCGTGGACTTTTCCCGCTACCGCGAACCCAAGCGCGCGTCGGATGACCTGAACCTCGGCCCGCTGGTCGCCACCAAGATGACGCGCTGCATCTCCTGCACGCGCTGCGTCCGCTTCACCACCGAAGTCGCGGGCATCACCCAAATGGGCCAGACCGGCCGGGGTGAGGATTCAGAGATCACCAGCTATCTCAACGAAACCCTGTCCTCTAACCTGCAGGGCAACATCATCGACCTTTGCCCCGTCGGTGCGCTGACGTCGAAGCCCTATGCCTTCACCGCCCGCCCGTGGGAACTGACCAAGACGGAAACCATCGACGTGATGGATGCGCTCGGGTCGAACATCCGCGTCGATACCAAGGGCCGCGAAGTCATGCGCATCCTGCCGCGCAACCATGACGGCGTGAACGAGGAATGGATTTCCGACAAGACCCGTTTCGTCTGGGATGGCCTTCGCCGCCAGCGGCTCGACACGCCCTATGTCCGCGAGAATGGCAAGCTGCGTAAGGCAGGCTGGGGCGAGGCGCTGGTCGCTGCCGCAGCCGCGATCAAGGGGAAGAAGGTCGCCGGTCTGGTCGGCGATCTGGCCCCGGTCGAGGCGATCTATAGTCTGAAGACCCTGATTGAAGGTCTTGGCGGCAAAGTGGAATCCCGCACCGACGGCGCGCGCCTGCCCATCGGCAACCGTTCGGCCTATGTCGGCAATGCCACTATCGAGGATATCGACAGCGCCAAATCCATCCTGCTGATCGGCACCAATCCGCGGGTCGAGGCGGCGGTTCTCAACGCCCGTATCCGCAAGGCTTGGCTGCACGGCGCGGCGGTGGCCTTGGTGGGCCCGGCGGTCGATCTGACCTATGATTACCACCACGCCGGCACCGACCGTGCCGCTTTGGTAGCGCTGGTGGCCGAGGCGAAGAAAACGGCACCTGA
>PNND01000365.1 GCA_013824045.1 Rhodobacter sp.
CGGCAAATTTTTGCTGGGGAAGGCGTCTGTGCCTTTCCTAAGTGATTTTGTCAGCTTTACAATGCCGACAAATTCACTAAGGTAATGGGCGCAGCACTGCTTTGCATCTGCGCGCCCTGTTTCCCTCTTTGATCCAGACCCTTGATGAGCCAACGCCCCCACCCGACCAGCCCGGAGACGACCGACGATGTGCCCGTGCATGATGTGCTTTCCTTGACAGCGGGGGGAAGTCTGGCGCGCCTGATGCATCAGGGAGAGGTCTATGTCCTGCGCATCACGCGGCTGGGAAAACTGATCCTGACGAAGTGAGGCCGCCCCCATGATCGTTTGTCACTGCACCGGAATTTCGGACCACGACATCCGCGCTGCCATCGACTGGATGCGCCGCGCCGATCCTGACACGATCATTACACCCGGAAAGATCTATCACGCGCTTGGCAAACGGGCAGATTGCGGTGGGTGCATGCCGCTGATGCTTGACACCATGCGCCACTGTGCCAGCCTTGGAGTACCCACGACGCCGCCGCTGCTGCGGGCGGAGTCCAGGCATTTCAATCCAGATTTCAGGCAAGGACGGCACCATGAAGGGCGATCCCAAGGTAATTGAGTATCTAAACGCGGCGCTGCGGTCGGAGTTGACGGCGGTCAGTCAGTACTGGCTGCATTTTCGGCTGCAGGAAGATTGGGGCTATGGGCATCTGGCCGCCAAATCCCGTGCGGAAAGCATCGAAGAGATGCACCATGCGGACAAGCTGATCGCACGGATCATCTTTCTGGAAGGGCATCCGAATCTGCAAAAGCTCGATCCGCTTCGGATCGGGCAGGATCTGCGCGAAACGCTGGAGGCGGATTTGGCGGCCGAGCATGAGGCGCGCACGCTTTATATCGAGGCGCGGCGGCATTGCGATGCGGTGGGGGATTTTGTCACCCGCAGCCTGTTTGACGAACTGATCGCGGATGAGGAAGGGCATATCGATTTTCTGGAAACGCAGATCGGGCTTTATGACCGTTTGGGCGCGGAGAAGTATGGAATGCTGAACGCCAAGCCTGCGGATCAGGCGGAGTAGTTCGAACGGAGAAAGGGGTGGCCGGGTTCTGGTGAATCCGGTCGCCTTTGCCTATGGTCCGCGCAAGCGGACGGGGAGGCGGCAGATGACAGGGCGGCGCAGGGTGCTGGTGACCGGGGCCGGTGCACCCGGCGGAATCGGCTTTGCCACGGCGCGGCGATTGGCGCGCGATGGGGCGCAGGTGGCGATTTGCGCCACAACGGGCCGGATCCATTTGCGCGCGGCGGAATTGATTGCCGAAGGGTTCAACGTGACGGCGCATGTCGCTGATCTGACGGAACCCGATCAGGTGGCGAGTCTGGCAGATGCGGTGGGGCCGGTGGATGTTCTGGTGAACAATGCCGGGATGGGATCGATCGGTGCCCCGGCAGAACAGTTCAACTTTCTGGACATGGACCCCGAGCAGTGGCGAAGGGCGATGGATGCATCGTTGACCACGGCGGTGCTGGTGACGCGGGCGTTCCTGCCGGGCATGGTGGCGAGCGGGCGCGGACGGGTGGTGATGATGGCCAGTGTGACAGGCCCCTATGTCTCCAACCCCGGCGAAGCGGCCTATTCCACGGCCAAGGCAGGTATGGTGGGCCTGACCCATGCGCTGGCGCTGGAGGTGGCGCGGGCGGGGGTAACGGTCAATGCCGTGGCGCCCGGTTGGGTGGCGACTGAAGCCGCGACTGAGGAGGAGCGCATCGCCGCCCGGGCAACTCCACCCGGGCGTGCCGGAACCCCGGACGAGGTGGCGGCGGTGGTGGAGTTTCTTGCCTCCGACGCAGCATCCTATGTGAACGGGGCGGTGATTGTGGTGGATGGCGGCAACATCTTGCAGGAGCGCAAGGCATGACGCCCGGTGCGCGGTTGGCTGCGGCGATTGCGGTGCTGGACAAGGTGCAGGCCGGGCAACCGGCCGAAGTTGCGCTGACAAACTGGGGCAGGGCCAGCCGCTATGCAGGGTCGGGGGACCGCGCGGCGGTGCGCGACATCGTGTTTGATGTGCTGCGGCAAAAGCTGTCTTGTGCGGCATGGGGCGGGGCGGAGACGGGGCGCGGGCTTGTGCTGGGCTGGGTGCGCAAGACCAGGCAGGAAGCGCTGTTAGATGGACAGGGCCATGCACCCGCACGCGCAGAGCCCAACGAGGCGGGGCAGGAGCCCAAAGGCAATGCTGCGCTGGATTGCCCTGATTGGCTGGAGGCACCGTTGCGCGGCGGGCTGGGGGCGGATTTCCCGGCCGTGATGCAGGCGCTGCAGGCGCGCGCGCCGGTTTTCCTGCGGGTGAATCTGGCA
>PNND01000391.1 GCA_013824045.1 Rhodobacter sp.
TAGTAATTCTTGTAGCGGGTGCCGTCATCGGTGAGGCCATAGCGCTGGGCGAAGACGACGATCAGCCAAGGCGCATCGGTAAGGTGGGGTTTGCTGACCCCGGTGCCGATGGGTTCTAGTGCTGCCAGCCATTCATCGCCTGCGGCGCCGGAGTAGAAGGCGCGTTCCTCTTCCTCGGCCCCTTCCCTTATGCGGGCCTTGAGCGCGGGGTCGGCGATGGCCACGAAATGCCACGGCTGATGGTTCGCGCCCGAGGGTGCGGTGCCTGCAGTGGCGATGCAGGTGGTGATGATGTCCTCAGCCACCGGGCGGGTGGAGAAGTGGCGGACGGAGTGGCGTTTCTTCATATAGGCCAGAAAGGCCTGCGCATCGGCCAGCGCTTGATCATCGGGTTTCTGCACGCGGTCGGGCAGGGGGAGCGGTTGATAGGTCACCTCGCCCTTGCGATACATCTTAGCCGCCCCCGATCAATGCCCCTGCAGCAAAGACCAGAGCACCGCCGAGGACAACCTGCAAGGCCGCGCGGAGGAAGGGGGTTTCCATGAAGCGGTTCTGGATCCAGGCGATGGCCCAAAGCTCCACGAACACCACAACCATGGCGATGATCGTCGCGGTCCAGAAATCGGGGATCAGGTAGGGCAGCGCGTGGCCCATGCCGCCGAGTGTGGTCATCACGCCCGAGGCGAGGCCGCGTTTCCACGGGCTGCCGCGACCGGAGAGGACGCCATCATCATGCGCGGCTTCCGTGAAGCCCATGCTGATGCCCGCGCCGACGGAGGCCGCGGTGCCGACGAGGAAGGTGGTCCATGTGTCCTGCGTGGCGAAGGCGGTGGCGAAGATGGGGGCGAGAGTGGAGACGGAGCCATCCATCAGCCCGGCGAGCCCCGGCTGGACCCATGTCAGGATGAATTGGCGGCGGGCGGTGGCATCCTCGTCACTGCGGGCGTCATCGGTCAGGTGGGTGTCGCGCAGGTCGACGGCCTTGCGTTCATGCCCGGCCTCGGCGGCGGCGAGATCGCCCAGCAGTTTGCGGGTGGCGGCGTCGGTCGTCGACTGGGCGGCGCGGCTGTAGAAGCGGTTGGCCTCTTGCTCCATCGCCGTTGCCTCGCCCCGGATCGCATCGAGCGAGAGGTTCTTGGCAAGCCAGACGGGTTTGCGGGCGTAGTGGCCTGCCACATGTTCGCGGCGGATGAGGGGGATGACGTCGCCGAATCGGGTGCGGTGCAGGTCGATCAGGCGTTGGCGGTGCTGATCCTCTTCGCGCGCCATGCCATCGAAGATGGCGGCGGTGGCGGGGTATTCGCCGCGCAGGCGTTCGCCATAGCTGCGGTAGATGCGGGCGTCGTCTTCCTCCGACGAGATGGCGAGGGCGAGGATTTCCTGTTCGGACAGATCGGAAAAGCGGCGGCGGGTGGTGAGGCCGGGGATCATGGGGGGGCTCGGTCAGTTTGGAATGATTCTAAGTTAGTGGAAAGCGGTGCTGGGGCAAGGTGAAAAAGTGAACCGAACGGTTCATATTGATCTTGAAAAAATGAACCAGTGAGTTCATATCTGGAAAGTGAACGAAACAGTTCATTTCTGGAGTGGAAACAATGAAGCGCCTTGCACCCCTTGCTGTGATCCTGTCGATCCTTGCCGGCCCGAGCTTTGCCGGTGGATTCGGCTTTGACCTGCCCGTACTGACCTGGCCCACCGAAGATGGGGCGGCGATTTTGGGAACGAAATCAGCGACAAAGCCGTAAGGCGGCGCTTTCGCGGATGCGTCAGTCCACGGAACGGATGAGCTTGCGTTCCAGCACGCGCAGCACGGCGGCAAGGTCATGCCCGCGGCGCAGCACCTGACCATCCATGCCGACGACGGCATAGATACCTTGGCGGGAGCGCAGTTTCGGGTGTTTCTCGATCCGGTAGAGCGGGTTTTCCGCTGTGCGGCGGAAGATGGCGAAGACGGCATATTCGCGCAGCGTGGAGATGCCGTAATCGCGCCATTCCCCCAGCGCCACCATGCGCCCGTAAAGCGTGAGGATCAGCGACAGTTCGTGCCGATCAAAGCTGACCTGATCGGTCATGCGGGTGGATTGGGGGAAGGGGGTCGGTGGTTGGACCGTCATTTCCCAAGCTTACGCGCTTGGGCGGGCAAATCAAGCCTTGGGGATGCCGTGAAGAGTCCGCAGGAATACCCTGATCTGATCTGATTTCCGCCCTTATCGGACGTCATACACGATTTCAGACGACAGGCCGGGGTCGGTATCACAGCCCCCACCAAGCGTCGGCCTCGGCCGGTCTGTCGTAATCGGAGGCCCCCGTCAGAGCGACGGGGGCCTTTCGG
>PNND01000309.1 GCA_013824045.1 Rhodobacter sp.
TCAGGTTCAACCCCTTCGCCTCGATCACCGCCGCGCTTGTGTTCAGCGTATCCTTCATTCCACCTTTTCCCCGGCCCGTCCCCGCGCGCCGTCATCAAATCTTTGCACCGTCCCGGCATGCTCCGCGCATCCCCCCGACAGGAACACCGCCCCCATGCCCGGTACTCTCGCCTTCGCCCCGACCCCGGATGATCTAGAAGACGATCTCTTTTCCGTCCCCGTCCTCACCTTCGCGCCCCCACCGCAGCAGCCCGACGAGGCAGAAGAAAGCTGACGCCCCGTACCATCCCATGGCACGCTCCCCCCGACCCCCTGCCAGAGCCTCCCGCCATGACCCGTGACGCGCACGGACAGGAAAGCGTGATCCTGCTGCCGGAGTTGGAACATCTGGTGGCGGGCTGATCTCATACCGACCTCGTCAATCCGCCATCCACCCGCAGATTCTGCCCGGTGATGTAGCCTGCGCCATCAGACGCCAGAAACCCCACCACGGCGGCAATCTCTGCCATCGTGCCATAGCGCTTCATCGGCACCATCGCGGCGCGTTCCTCTGTCCCGGGCAGGCTATCGATCCAGCCGGGAAGCACATTGTTCATCCGGACATTCGCCGCCGCATAAGTATCGGCGAATATCTTGGTAAAGGCCGCCAACCCCGCCCGCGCCACGGCACTGGTCGGAAACATCGCCGATGGCTCAAAGGCCCATGCGGTGGAAATGTTGATGATCGCCCCACCACCCTGCGCCTGCATGATGGGCGTCACCATCCGCGTCGGGCGCACCACATTCAGGAAATACACCTCCTGCCCGCGCAGCCAATCCTCATCCATGATCTCCAGCAGCGCCCCGCGCGGCCCGTGGCCCGCACTGTTCACCAGCACATCCACCCGCCCCCAACGCGCCATCGCCCCGTCGACCAACGCCTGAAGGTCGGCAACCGATTGATTGGACCCAGTCACCCCAAAGCCACCCAGCGCGGCGGCCAATGCCTCGCCCTTGCCGGACGAAGACAGGATGCCCACGGCAAACCCATCCTCGGCCAGCTTGCGCGCCGCAGCGGCCCCCATGCCGCTGCCGCCTGCCGTGACAAGGGCGACCTTCACCGTCAAACCCCCGTCGCCGGGATACCAGTCCGCACCACAGGGCGCGGTGCGGTCAGGTCCTTCCACTGGCTCAGCGCCCGGTTCACCGCAGGCCGCGCCTCACGCCCGACGAACTGGCCATGGCCTTCCTGCGTCTTGACCGCCCCGTCGTCGATGGCCACCTGCCCCCGCGTCAGCACATAGCGCGGCAGGCCCTTCACCTTCTGGCCCTCAAACACATTGTAATCGATCGCCGATTGCTGCGTCCCGGCGCTGATGACCTTCTCCTTTTCCGGGTCCAGCACCACCAGATCGGCATCCGCCCCCACAAGCACCGCGCCCTTCTTCGGGTACAGGTTCAGGATCTTGGCGATATTCGTGCTCGTCACCGCGACAAACTCATTCGGCGTCAACCGCCCCGTCCCCACCCCATGCGTCCAGAGCATCGGGATACGATCTTCAAGCCCCCCCGTCCCGTTCGGGATCTTGGCGAAATTCCCCAGCCCGAACCGCTTCTGTTCGGTGGTAAAGGCGCAGTGATCCGTCGCCACCACGGAAAGCGACCCCGACATCAGCCCCGCCCAAAGGCTTGCCTGATGTTCCTTGTTCCGGAACGGCGGCGACATCACGCGCCGCGCGGCATGGTCCCAATCGGGATGGAAATATTCGCTCTCATCCAGCGTCAGATGCTGGATCAGCGGCTCCCCGTAAACCCGCTTGCCCGCCGCCCGCGCCCGCCGGATCGCCTCATGCGCATCCTCGCAAGACACATGCACGACATAGAGGGGAACCCCCGCCATATCGGCGATCATGATCGCGCGGTTCGTGGCCTCCCCCTCCACCTGCGGGGGGCGGGAATAGGCATGGCCCTCAGGCCCCGTATTCCCCTCGGCCAAAAGCTTCGCGGTCAGTTCGGCGACCACATCGCCATTCTCGGCATGCACCATGGCCAGCCCGCCCAGATCGCCAACGCGACGGAAGGACGAGAACAACTCGTCATCATTCACCATCAAGGCGCCCTTATAGGCCATGAAATGCTTGAAGGAGGTGATCCCGGCCTTCACGCTGTCCGCCATATCCTCCCAGACCTTCTCGCCCCACCATGTCACCGCCATGTGGTAGGAATAGTCGCAATTGGCCCGGCCCGATTTGTTGTGCCACATCTGGGCTGCATCCATCAGCCCCTGCCCCTGCCCCGGCAGCACGAAATCCACCACCATCGTGGTCCCGCCCGACAGCGCGG
>PNND01000028.1 GCA_013824045.1 Rhodobacter sp.
GCCGTGGGGCTGATCCCATGATCCGGGTCGAGGATCGCCTTGGCGCGCGCCTTCTCGTACTGGAGCGTCCCTACAAGGCAAATGCCCTGACGCAGGACATGCTGGCCGCGCTTGACAGCGCCGTTGCGCAGGCGACGGCGGATGGGGTTGCGGTGCTGCTGCTTACCGGCGCGGGCAAGGTCTTTTCTGCTGGGGCCGATCTGGAAGGGATGGCGCAAGGCCTCGGCCATGCCCCGGAATGGGAGGTGCTGTCGCGCCGCATCGCCGCCTATCCGGGCCTGACGATCGCAGCGTTGAACGGCACGCTGGCGGGTGGCGCCTTTGGCATGGCGCTGGCCTGCGATCTGCGGGTGGCTGTGCCGGGGGCGGAGTTCTTCTACCCGGTGATGAAACGCGGCTACCTTCCCCAACCGTCAGACCCCGCCCGCCTTTCGGCGCTGGTGGGGCCTGCGCGGGCAAAGCAGATCCTGCTCGCTGGTCAACGCATAACGGCAGAAACGGCGCTGCACTGGGGCCTGATCGACCGCATCGCAGAAGATGCCGTCGCAGGCGCGCTCACCCTCGCCACCGACGCGCTTGCCGCCGATCCACGCCATGTCCGCCGCATGAAGGCGATGATCTGACCGCTGCGCTAGCGTTTGCGACGCCCGCCCGGCACCCGGGACAGAAAACCGGGCGGGCGTTTCGCGATCCAGGCCAGAAACTTCTCCATCCGCGCATCCGCGCGGATCGCCTCGGGCGTGTTGAACTGTCGCGCCAGTTCGGTTTCGGTAAACCGCGCGTGGATTTCCTTGTGACAGATATGGTGGACCATCACCGTCGGCCCGCCCTTGCCGCCCTTCAGCTTTGGCACAAGGTGATGCAGGCTTTGCGGCACATCGGGCGGGATGGGGCGCAGGCAGATCGGGCAAGTCGGGTTCATGTTGTCCTGTCGCGGCTTTCCGGGCAAAGGATGGCGCAACAGGCGGCGGGGGCAAGATGGATGCGCTGGTGATCGGGGCAGGCCCTGCGGGGTTGATGGCGGCAGAGATGCTCGCCGCCGATGGCCGGCGCGTTGTGGTCTGTGAGGCAAAACCCTCTGCCGGGCGCAAATTCCTGATGGCCGGGAAGTCCGGCCTGAACGTGACCAAGGATGAACCGCCCGAAGCCTTTGCCCGCGCCTATGATGCGGGTTGGCTGGCCCCCATGCTGGCCGAGTTCGGCCCCGAACAGGTGCAGGACTGGTGCCGCGCGCTGGGCCAAGAGGTGTTCACCGGCTCTTCGGGCCGCGTCTTTCCGCTGTCGATGAAAGGCTCTCCTTTGCTGCGGGCATGGCTCACCCGCCTTGGCGGCGCGGGGGTAGAGCTGCGTTTGCGCTGGCGCTGGACTGGGTTTCAAGGCGACGGGTGGGCGTTCGAC
Source organism: Rhodobacter sp. (assembly GCA_013824045.1). Classification (GTDB taxonomy): domain Bacteria; phylum Pseudomonadota; class Alphaproteobacteria; order Rhodobacterales; family Rhodobacteraceae; genus Paragemmobacter. The sequence continues at coordinate 1,399 of PNND01000028.1, forward strand.
ACGCCGGAAGGCCCGGTCACCCTTTCCCCCCGCGTGGTGGTGCTGGCACTGGGCGGGGCAAGCTGGGCGCGGCTGGGGTCTGATGCGGCCTGGGTGCCGTGGCTGCGGGAAAGGGGTGTGGAAATCGCGCCCTTCAAACCGTCCAACATGGGATTTGCGGTCAGCTGGTCACCGCACATGGCCAAACATTTCGGCCAACCCGTCAAGGGCGTGGCCCTGATCGCCGGGGCGCGCCGCGAGCGGGGGGAGTTCGTCCTGTCTGCCCGCGGCATCGAAGGCGGCGGCATCTATGCCATCAGCCGCGACCTGCGCGAAGGGGCGCCGCTGCATCTTGACCTGATGCCCGATGTCCCTGCGGCAGATGTGGAGGCGCGGCTTGCCCGGATGAAACCCGGCCAGACCCTTGCCAATCGCCTGCGCAAGCTGGGCCTGCCTCCCGTCACTGTGGCGCTGGTGATGGAGTTTGGGCGCAGCCTGCCGCTGACCCTTGCGATCAAGGCGCTGCCCATCCCCCTGACTGGCCCGCGCCCGATGGACGAAGCGATCTCCACGGCAGGCGGCATTACCCGCGTCGCCCTGACCGATGATCTGGAACTGCGCGCCTTGCCGGGCGTCTTTGCCTGCGGCGAGATGCTGGATTGGGAGGCCCCAACCGGCGGATATCTGCTGACTGCCTGCTGGGCCACCGGGCGCTGGGCCGGGCGGGCGGCGGCTAAAGAATAGGGGGGCCGTCTGCCCCCCTAGGCGCGTGCCGCGCCTCACCCCCCGAGGATATTTGCCTCAGAGAAGATCAGGCAGTCCGGAAGAAGGCCCTATCCGTGTTTCACCATCACATGGCGGACAACGGTGTAATCCTCCAGCGCGTAGGCGCTCATGTCCTTGCCGTAGCCGGATTGCTTCAGCCCGCCATGCGGCA
>PNND01000115.1 GCA_013824045.1 Rhodobacter sp.
GCGGGTCCAGACTTTCCTGCGCGAAGGTCGGCCCTTCGGTCAGCACGCTGACCGCGTCATGGCTGTGCAGGCTTTCCTGATGGCTGGCCACGATCCGGAAATCCCCGATCCGCGCATCACCCTTCAACGCCTGACAGAAGCTGCGCGCCGCATCCTCGACAAAGATCGGGTTCGCTGCGTTCAGCTCGGCAAAGGCCTGCTCATCCTCGCGCTTCACCATCACCTGCGTCTCGGTCGGCACCGCCGCCCGCGCCAGATCGATCAGATCCTCGAACCAAAGCCGCTTGCCCGCCTTCACCTCAACCGAGATCCGCGCCACCGACCGCTGCGAATGCGGCGTGGCCAACTGGCCGCGCGTCCGGCGCGCATGCTCGCTCAGTTCCAGCGAACAGGGGCAGGTCGACGAATAGACGAAATCCAGATGCATGATCTTCTTGCGCACCCCGGCCACATCGACCAGTTCCAGCGCAATGTCGTAATACTGCCAGCCCGACAGGCCCGACCGCAGCGATGCGACCTTCACCGGAAAGGAAAACCGCATCTGGATGCGGGCATCAAAGCTTTCCAGATCGCGCTTGTAATCCTCCAGCGCGTGCTCGATCACCGCAAAGCTGAAATCGCGTTCGGCATGGGCATAGAAGGACCGCATGATGCGGCTCATGTTGATGCCCTTCTTTTCGGCCTCAAGGCTGACCGTCCCGGTCACGCTCGTCTCCAGCGCCACATCGCCGTTGTCGCGCGTGCGATAGCGGATCGGCAGGCGGAAATTGGAAATCCCCACATGCTGGATCACGGCCTTCTCGCCGCGGATCAGGCTGGCCGGTCCGTTCTGCAGATCGGGCAGCGACTCCTTATAGGCGGAATCCACAGCAAAATCCTCGGGGTAAGCCCGGCTCAACGCCGGATAGCCCTCGCCCGGCAGCAGATAGCCCACGGCGGAATCCAGCCGCGCGATTTCGCTGTCCGAGACTTTCCCAGCCCAGCGCCGCAGCACGGCCAAGGCGGCCTCTGCTTCTTCACGCGATGGTTGACGGTCGATTTCAGGGGTGTGGATGTTCATGGCAGAGGCCTTTCGGTTCGGGCAACCCAAAGGGCCGCCTTCAATGTCAGCAGGTATACGCGGGCCAGTTGCACCCGGATCACTCCGCCGCACCCGGAAGGGGTGCGACAGAACGTCAATATAGGGGCTGACCCGTCACAATGGAATGACACTCCGCGCGCCCTTTTCGCACGAATCCGACATCGCCGCCGGGCGCGGTGGCGTCACACCGCCGCCAGCGCCTGCCGCAAATCCGCGATCAGATCGGCCGCATCCTCCAGCCCCACCGACAGGCGGATCAACCCCGGCGTGATACCCAGCTTATCCTTCTGGTCCTGCGGCAAACGCTGATGCGTCGTTGTCGCGGGATGCGTCGCAATCGTCTTGGCATCACCCAGGTTGTTGGAAATCTTGGCGATTTCCAGCGCGTTCATGAAGCGGAACGCGGCTTCTTTTCCGCCTGCCACCTCGAACGTCACCAGCGTGCCGCCCGATCCCATCTGCGCCATGGCAAGCCGATGCTGCGGATGGCTCTCCAGCCCGGGAAAGATCACCTTAGACACCCGGGCATCGCCTTCCAGCGCCCGCGCGATGGTCAGCGCACTCTCCGCCATCGCCCGACAGCGCAGGTCCAGCGTCGCCATCCCGTTCAGATGCATCCAGGCCGTGAACGGGCTCATCGACCCACCTGTATGCTTCATATAGGGTTCCAGAACCTTCCTGATCCACTCCTTGGTGCTGCAGACCACCCCGCCCAGCGCGCGCCCCTGCCCGTCGATATGCTTGGTGGTGCTATAGACCACCACATCCGCCCCCTGCTCCACCGCGCGGGAAAAGATCGGTGTGGCAAAGACATTGTCCACGATCACCACCGCGCCAACCGCATGGGCAATCTCGGAAACGCTGCGGATATCCACCAGTTCCAACGTCGGGTTCGACATCGATTCAAAGAACACCGCCTTGGTCCCCGGCACCACCGCCGCGCGCCACTGGTCCAGATCGGCCCCATCGACAAAGGTCACCTTCACGCCATACCGCGTCAGCACCTCTTCCAGAATGTAGAGACAGGACCCGAACAGCGCGCGACTGGACACCACATGATCCCCCGCCCGCAGCATTGCCATCAACGCCCCATTCACCGCCGCCATACCGCTGGCCGTGGCAAAGGCATCCTCCGTCCCCTCCAGCCCTGCAATCCGTTCCTCGAACATCCGCGTCGTCGGGTTACCGTAGCGGGCATAGATGAACTCATCCTCGCCGGCCTTCACGAAG
>PNND01000509.1 GCA_013824045.1 Rhodobacter sp.
AGCTTGGGCGCGGCAGGATCATCCGCCGCCAGCAACGTGCGCAGATGGGCCAGATCGTTGTGGCGGAAGATCCGTTTCTCGCCCCCCCCGCGACGGACGCCTTCGATCATGGAGGCGTGGTTGAGGGCATCGGAATAGATGATTAGACCCGGAAAGATGGACCGAAGCGTGGAAAGCGTGGCGTCATTGGCGATATAGGCGCTGGAGAACACCAGCGCGGCCTCTTTGCCATGGAGGTCGGACAGTTCGGCCTCAAGCTGCTTGTGATAGACGGTGGTGCCCGAAATGTTGCGCGTGCCGCCGGAGCCTGCGCCCGTGGCATCCAGCGCCTCATGCATGGCGGCAAGTACTTCGGGATGCTGGCCCATGCCCAGATAATCATTGCCGCACCAGACGGTGATGTCGCGCTCTGTGCCATCGGGGCGACGCCAGACCGCCTGCGGGAAATGCCCCTTGCGGCGCACGATATCGATGAAGGTGCGATAGCGCCCTTCGTCGTGCAGACGTTGCAGGCTGGCATCCAGCGCAGCTTGGTAATCCATCGCGTCTCCTATCCGGCGGTGCGTATCGCCGTCCTCAGTGCGCCTGTCCCGGGATGCGATTGCCGTAACAGCGGCCCGGGAATGTTGCGTCAATCGTTCTTGTAACCATGGTCGGTAAACCCGGCCTTACCCTTGATATGGATCAAGACAGCCCTGAATCACCCCGCATTCGGCGGACCTGTTGCCGCAGTCAGTCCGCGATGGCAACCGTGCAATCCGTCGCGGCCTCTTGCTTTGCCACGCAGGCGGCAACAGCCTCATCCGCAGATCCGCCCATGCCCCATGCCCCCGTGGCCGCCGAAATGGCCAGCGCGCCGCCGGAATAATTGGCAAAATCCTGCGTCGCCGCCATCGAGAGTTGCAGCGGCCGTGCCTCCCACCCGTCGGGGCGGACAAAGGCCACGATCACGCAATCGGCGGCACCCTTCTTCTTGGCATTGCATTCGCCAAGGGCAGCGGCAGAGGCGGCCTCGATCGTGTGGTGATTGGCGGCGGCGATGGTGGCTTCGGACATCAGGCCTTCGTCGGGGGAGATGGCGATGGCGGCGTAATAGGGTTGATCCTGGGCAACCATGGCGAGCATCTTCGCCTCATCCTTTGCCAGCACGCCTTGCCCATCGATCTCCACAGCAGCCGGGGCCGGAGCAAAGAGAAGGCTTGCCGCCTCATCGCCCGTCACGCTTTGCGCAAGCGCGGGAAAGCCGGCAACGGACAGGGTGAGCACAAGGGATGACAATCGGGACATGGCAGGTTCCTCATAGGATGACAGGGGTGTTTTAGCCTGTCAGGGCGGGTCTGGACAGGGGCAGAAGTGTTGATAGGGTCGCGGCGCGTATCACATTCAGGAGACAGCGCCATGAGCCTTGATGCCGTTCTTGCCCGCATTGACGCGGACCTGCCACAGGCGCTGGAGCGGTTGATGGAACTGCTGCGCATCCCGTCCATCTCGACCGATCCCGCTTTCAAGCCCGACTGCGCGCGTGCGGCGGATTGGTTGGTAGCCGATTTGCAGACGCTGGGGTTCACGGCGGCAAGCCGCCCGACGCCGGGGCATCCGATGGTGGTCGGGCATGGGGGCGCGGGCGGGCGGCACCTCTTGTTCTATGGGCACTATGACGTGCAACCCGTTGATCCGCTGGAACTTTGGGCGCGGGACCCGTTCGATCCGCAGATCGAGGATACCCCCAAGGGCAAGGTGATCCGGGCGCGGGGATCGTCGGATGACAAGGGGCAGTTGATGACCTTTCTTGAGGCCTGCCGCGCGTGGAAGGCGGTGCATGGGAGCCTGCCCGGCAAGCTCACGATCTTTCTGGAGGGAGAGGAGGAGTCCGGCTCGCCGTCGCTGATCCCCTTTATGCGCGAGAATGCCGCCGAGTTGCGCGCCGATCTGGCGCTGATCTGTGACACCGGGCTGTTCGAGGATGCGGTGCCAGCGATCACGACCATGCTGCGCGGGCTGTGCAAGGCGGAATTCACGGTGCGGGCCGCGAGCCGTGACCTGCATTCGGGGATGTATGGCGGGCTGGCGCGCAACCCGATCCATGTGCTGACACGATTGTTGGCGGGGCTGCATGATGCCGAGGGGCATGTGCAAGTGCCCGGATTCTATGACGATGTTGCCGAACTGCCCGATGCGCTGCGAAGCCAATGGCAGGCTTTGGCCTTTGATCATGGCAAATATCTGGGGGATGTTGGCCTGTCGGTTCCGGCGGGTGAAGTAGAGCGGACGCCGCTGGAAATGATCTGGTCGCGCCCGA
>PNND01000199.1 GCA_013824045.1 Rhodobacter sp.
GGTAGGCCGCAGGCGGCAAGGATTTTCTGGCGAAAATCCTTGGAGGCAATTCTTCGGCGAAGATTTGGGCAGAAGGTGGAGACGAGTGGCCGGGATGTGACGGTCAGGGGTTCCGGCGCGATGGGGTCGCGGGGCGGCGCTCTTTCGCAATAAGATCGGGTCGAAAATCCTTCGCAGACGGATTTTGCCTTTGACGAGGGCGGGGCGCATCGGGGACGGTGGGGCCATGTTTCTGCCGATACGCGATCACAACCCGTCGGGGCGGACGCCCTTTGTCACGCTCTTCCTCATCGGGGCGAATGTGCTGGTGTTTCTGACCTACTGGTACGGCCTGCCGTCGGAAGAGGCGCTGGGGCGGTTCTTCCTGCAATACGGCCTCGTTCCGGCGCGGATTTCTTTTGGCGAGGGGTACGGGACATTCCTATCCTCAATGTTCCTGCATGGCGGGTGGTTGCATCTGATCGGGAACATGCTGTTTCTCTACATCTTTGGCGACAACATGGAGGAGGAGATGGGGCATCTTGGCTTCCTCCTCTTCTACCTCGCATCCGGGGTGGCGGCGGCGCTGGGCCAGTTCGCGGCGGAGCCTCAGTCGATGGTGCCGATGGTGGGGGCGTCGGGGGCGATTGCGGGGGTGATGGGGGGGTATCTGCTGATGTTCCCCAAGGCGCGGGTAGATGTGTTCTTTTTCTTCGTCGTGTTCTTCAAGGTGGTGCCGATCCCCGCCTGGATCGTTCTGGGCATCTGGTTCGCCATGCAATTGGGCAGCGGCTGGGCGACGCCTGCGGATCAGGGGGGCGTGGCCTATTGGGCGCATGCGGGCGGGTTCGTGGCGGGGCTGGTGCTGAGCCTGCCTGTCTGGCTGCGCCGGGGCGGGACAGGGTTCTGGGGGCGGACGCATGGGGTGCCGCCGCATCCGGTGGCGGATTACAAGATGGTCAGGACGCGCCTGCCGCGTGTGCGGCGGGGAGGGCCGGGGCCATGGGGTTAGGGGCGGGGGTGAGGGTTACTCGCCCCGGATGATCTTGCGGAAGGGTTCGAACAGGGGTTCGTTGGCGCAGATGATGGCGCCCTTTTCCAGCGGATCGTCCCCGTCGCGGATGGCGGAGACGAAGCCGCCCGCCTCGCGCACCAGAAGGATGCCGGCGGCGATGTCCCAAGCCTTCAATTCGCGTTCCCAATAGCCGTCATAGCGGCCTGCCGCGACATAGGCGAGATCGAGCGAGGCCGCGCCCCAGCGGCGGACCCCGGCGCAGGCGGGCATCAGGCGCGCGAGATCCTGCAGCATGGCGGGCAGGGTGTTCTTGGCCCCGAACGGCACACCGGTGGCGAAGACGGCGTCATGCATCTCACGCCGGCCAGACACGCGCATCCGGCGGTCATTCATCCAAGCACCTGCGCCCTTTTCCGCCCAGAACAACTCGTCCTTTGCCGCGTCATAGACAACGGCAGAGACGATGTCGCCCTTGTGTTCCAGCGCGATGGACACGGCCCAATGCGGCATCCCGTGCAGGAAGTTGGTGGTGCCGTCGAGCGGATCGACAATCCAACGGCGGGTGGGATCGGCGCCATCGGTGCCGCCGGTTTCTTCGCCCAGCCAGCCATAGGTCGGCCGCGCGCCCATCAATTCTTCCTTGATGATGCGTTCCGCCTCGCGGTCGGCGCGGCTGACGAAATCGCCGGGGCCCTTGGTGGAGACCTGAAGGTTCTCAACCTCGCGGAAGTCCTTGACCAGCGAGCGGCCAGCCTTGCGGGCGGCCTTGATCATCAGGTTGAGGTTCGCGCTGCCTTGCATTGCAGGGGCTCCGGGGGTTTGGGCATCAGGGGAGGGGCATTACACGGGGCCGGGGGGGAAGGGAAGGGGGCGCGGCAAGGGGCTTGGCAGACTCGGGCGACGGGGGTAGCGTTCTCGAAGTTGTTTAATGAGTGTGGGGGGACCCGTTATGGCTGTTGTGACGATCGAGAACGCGGCGAATACGAACGACTATTATCTGCCGGACCTCTTTGAATTCGACACGAGCGATCCGAACCTCGACCTTGATGAACCCATTGTTTCGGAAACACGGTTTGAGGTGACTGTCCAGAGAGAGCCCGGATTGGTTACGATTGCAGCCATCGGCACGGGGTTCACCTTCTATCAAGACCCGATTGAAGGAAGCGGCCCGCCGGTCAGCGGCGTGGTCAACACGATGACCCTGTCCGTTAACGGTGTGCTGTGGATGACGATCACCGGGTTGTCGGTGGAATTGACCGATCTGGACCATTTCATGTTCGGTTGGG
>PNND01000180.1 GCA_013824045.1 Rhodobacter sp.
GCGCCGGGCCATGTCGATCGCCTCGATCTGGCTGGGCGGCAGGCGCTTCACCGCCTCGAAATAGCTCTCGCAGATCTGGAAATAATCCTTCACCACCTGCTTGAACGGCCCAAGGCTCAGGTGGAACTCCCCCACCTTCTCGCCCGCCTCCGACCCGATGTCGAAGACCAGCCGCCCCTCGCGGATGGCAAGGCCCAGCCGATAGGGCCCTTCCACCACCGGGCGATCCTCGCGCCGGGGCAGCGCGAAAGAGTTCTCCTCCAGCAGATCGAAAATCGCGACCCGCCGCTCCTGCTCGATCTCCGGCGTCGGCCGCGCCAACCCCTTCTCGTCAATCTCGATGTGACAAATACGGTTCATTCTGCGGCCCTTGCGCTGATGCCCCGTGATGCATCAGCCTTTCGCACAGCGCAAGTCTCCCCGCCACTCCTTGGCACGCCCACCAACGCCCTCGCGCCTTCGGCCGAAACCGCAACGCCCCGTCAGTCGGCCGTGAACAATCCCACCATCACCCCCGCTACTGCCGAAAGGGGCAGCGCATTTCGCTCATGCCAACGCTTTCCCGCTTTCAGGTTAAGTGGCAACATCCACGGCATCAGCAGGATGGCAGCAAAAAGCCCGAACGCCGTCGAAGGCGCAAACAGCGAAAGCAAAACCACCCAGCCCAACATCGCAAAGCCGGAATAGGTCGCAACAGCACCGCCCACGCGTGTCGCCCATAACGGCCGCTCCAGATCGAACAGCTCCGGCGCGACAACCATGTCATCGTGACGCAGAAAGCGCACAATCATGGCCGCAAAAACAAGGCCCGCCGAAAGCAGGCTCAACGCCGCACCCGACGGCAAGGCAACGCCGGTCAGGATCGCCGTCAGCAAGAAGAAATTGATCCCACCTGCAATCGCAGCCCGAATTCGCCACAACGGCGGATCGTTTCGAACGGCCCGTTCCGCGTAAAGGGCAGATATCAGCAGGAATGCGTTCACCGAACCGGCGAACAGGAAGCCCATCGCCGAAACGACCGGCAAGGGGTCATCACTCGGAGAGATCGCCCAGAACACGGGATACAGCATCGTAAAGCCTGCCGCCGACAAAAGGATCGAAACTGCCGGGTAGTCACTCGATAGCCTGGCAAACATGGGCACCCCATATGCAACCAACGCCAAAAATTTGCCCTCTGTCGTGACAAAGTCAACCGGCGGCCCGTGCTAACTGTTCAACCGGTCCAGCCGCGCCCGCACGCTCAGCCCATGCGCCTCAAGGCTCTCGGAAATCGCCAGCCGCTCTGCCGCAGGCCCGATGGCCGCCAAAGCCTCCGGCGTCATGCGCGCCATCGTCGTCCGCTTCATGAAGTCCAGCACATTCAACCCCGAAGAAAACCGCGCCGACCGTGCGGTGGGCAGCACATGGTTCGGCCCGCCCACGTAATCGCCAATCGCCTCCGGTGTCCACGCCCCAAGGAAGATGGCCCCCGCATGGGGAATCTGTGCGGCCAGCGCCTCCGGCTCCGCCACCAGCAGTTCCAGATGCTCCGGCGCAATCCGGTTGGCCAAAGCCGCAGCCTCGGCCAGATCCCGCACCACGATCACCGCCCCGTTGTCGCGCCAGCTTGCCCCCGCAATCGCGCGCCGCTCCAGCGTTTCCAGCCGCTTCTCCACCGCCGCCGCCACCGCCTGCCCGAACCCGGCATCGGTGGTGATCAGGATCGACTGCGCGCTTTCGTCATGCTCGGCCTGCGACAGCAGGTCCAGCGCCACCCAATCCGGGTCATTGTCACCGTCCGCAATCACCAGAATCTCCGACGGCCCGGCAATCATGTCGATCCCCACGCGGCCAAAGACCCGCCGCTTGGCCGCCGCCACATAGGCGTTCCCCGGCCCGGTGATCTTGTCCACCGGCGCAATCGTGGCCGTGCCGTAAGCCAGCGCCGCCACCGCCTGCGCGCCGCCCACCCGATAGACCGTATCCACACCGGCAATCCGCGCCGCCAGCAGGACCAGCGGGTTCACCACCCCCCCCGGCGTCGGGCAGGTCACCACAAGCCGCCCCACCCCCGCCACCTTAGCCGGGATCGCATTCATCAGCACGGAGGATGGATAGGACGCCTGCCCCCCCGGCACATAAAGCCCTGCGGCCGAAACGGGCGTCCAGCGCCAGCCCAGAGTCGCGCCCGACGCATCCGTCCAGCTTTGATCCTCGGGCAGTTGCCGTTCGTGATAGGCGCGGATGCGCTCGGCCGCCAGTTCCAGCGCCGCCCGATCCTCC
>PNND01000330.1 GCA_013824045.1 Rhodobacter sp.
TCGATCCCGATTGCGGGGTATTTCAAGACCGAACTGGGCATGGATGCGATGCTGATCGGGTTCGGACGGGATGATGACCAGATACACAGCCCCAACGAGAAGTATGATCTGCAGTGTTTCCACAAGGGAATCCGGTCCTGGGCCCGTGTTCTGGCGCGGCTGCAATGAGCGTGGACATTCGCGATGCCGCCCCGGCAGATGAGGCAGGCTGGCGCAGCTTGTGGCAGCAATACCTTGATTTCTATGAGGTTGTGCTGACGCCCGAGGTGACCAGCGCCACATGGGCGCGGTTGATGGACCCGGTATCCCCGGTCAAGGCGCGGCTGGCCTTTGCGGATGGGGCCATGGTGGGCTTTGCCATTCACCTGCACCACCCGTCGACCTGGGTGATCGGGGAGGATTGCTATCTGGAGGACCTTTTCCTTGCGCCCGCAGCACGTGGCAAGGGCGTGGGGCGGGCCTTGATCGAGGATCTGATGGCGCTGGCGCGGGGCAAGGGGTGGCAGCGGCTTTACTGGCACACCGATGAGGAAAATGTGGTGGCGCGGCACCTCTATGACCAATTTGTCGAGTCGGACGGGCATCTGCGGTATCGGTTGACGTTGTGACGCGCGCGCCGCGTTAATCTGCTGCAATTTCGGGGGTTTGGCGAAAACGGGCTGTGCAGCCGCCCAGTGCAGCACCGCAGTGCAGACAGGCGTATGCACGCAGCGCACGGTGGAGAGGCGTTAACCTTAAAGGGTTATTCAGGATCGACTCAGTCCCATACGCGCCAGTTTGGCGACCAGCAGCAGCCATGGCAGGGCGTGGAAAGCGAAATCGAAGATGTCCATCGGGCGGGTGAGACTGCCCGCCGCCAGCATCTTGAGCTTTTCCCAAATATGGGGCTCTGGCACAAAGGGGGCGAGGCCCATCGTGAGCGCGCCGAGAAGGGCAAGGGTCAGAGGGATACGGTCGAGAAATTGCATGCGCTGCTCCGGTTTCGCGGAGCGCTAGCACATATTCAGTAAACATTATCTGTGGTGAAGTGGCGCGGTTGACGGGGCTCGAACCCGCGACCCCCGGCGTGACAGGCCGGTACTCTAACCAACTGAGCTACAACCGCGCAATAAACGTTCGGGGTCGGGCGGATGGCGCGGTTGACGGGGCTCGAACCCGCGACCCCCGGCGTGACAGGCCGGTACTCTAACCAACTGAGCTACAACCGCACTCGACCGCCCGGTTCCCCGAACGTGGGGTGGGTATTACGGAAGGGCGCGGGTGGCGTCAAGCGACCTTTGGAAAATAATCGGCCGCCGCGTGCGAGAGCGAAATTTGACGCAAATTTCACGACGATTTCTGACGCAGAAATCGGGGGCTTCGCGCCGACAGGGGCGCGGAATTTGCGCCAAATTCCGGCGCGGTTTTTGTGTCCAAAAACCGCTTTCCCAAACGGTTACGGCGCGGGGATGAATTCCGCGTTGTCATCGGGCGGCAGGCGGAAGCGGCCATGCGCCCAGTCGCCCGCACGCCATGCCTCTTTGGCGGCTTCGATGCGTTCCTTTGAAGAGGCCACGAAATTCCACCAGATATGGCGCGGGCCGTCCATCGTGGCCCCGCCCAGAAGCATCAGACGCGCCCCCTGCCCGCCTGCGCGCACCGAGATGCGGTCTCCGGGGCGGAAGACCAGCATCTGGCCTGCGGGGAAAGTCTGGCCGCCCACAGTCACCTCGCCCGCCAAGATGTAGATGCCGCGATCCTCATGGTCATCGGGCAGCGGGATGGCGGCGCCGGGATCGAGGGTGGCATCGGCGTAGAAGACTTCCGAGGGCGTCTCGACCGGGACCCGCTCTCCCCAGGCATGGCCAAGGATCAGGCGGACGGTTTTGCCTTCGCCTTCCAGCTCGGGCAGCAGGTTGCCCGGGGCATGGACAAAGGCGGCGGGGTCGTCTTCGTTCTTTTTCGGCAGCGCGAGCCATGTCTGCAGGCCGAACATGCCATGAGGTTGCGTGCGCAGGGGGCCATCGGTGCGTTCGGAATGGGTGATGCCGTGGCCTGCCAACATCAGGTTAACGGCACCGGGTTCGATCCATTGATCGGTGCCGAGGCTGTCGCGGTGATGCAGGCGGCCCTTGAGCAGATAGGTGACGGTGGCCAGCCCGATATGCGGATGGGGCCGGACATCGATCCCCTGCCCTGTCAGAAACTCGGCCGGGCCCATCTGATCGAAGAAGATGAAGGGGCCGACCATCTGTCGCTGGACCGAGGGCAGCGCGCGGCGCA
>PNND01000428.1 GCA_013824045.1 Rhodobacter sp.
GGCGCGGGTGGACCCGGAGACGGGCAAGGTGAAGGGGCCGTCGATCTATTCCGAGATGGTGTGGAATGCGCGGCAGTTGCGGGCGCAGGCGGGGCTGAAGCCCATCGACTGGATCGTGCTGCGCAACCGCCTTGGCGCGCAGCAGATGCACAACAAGAAGAAGGTGGGGGCAGCGCTGGAGGAATTGTCGCGGCGGATCGGGTTCCGCGTGGCGCCCGGCTTTTCAGAGCGCGTCATCTTCCGCGAGCTGTTTCCGCGCGGGCTGACGCTTCTGGACCTGCGCGACACAGGGGTGGATCAGTTGAACCTGTCCAACATCGCCGCGCGGCAGGAAGTGCGCGATCTGGTGACCGAGCTTAGACTGCCCGGTGTGAGGGTTGATTTCTGAGCGCGCCGGAGAGCGGGCCTGATTGCGACTCGCGCAGCTGTTCCCGTGCGCCGATGCGCTGCAGCCGCAGATCGAATTGCGGATCAACGTGATTGGCCTTGTGGGCAAAGAGCCCGATCTTTTCCATGAGGGTAAGAGCGAGTTGCATCGTCTTTCTCCTGTTCCCCGGTTCCGGGCGAAGGACATCTGATGCAAGTATCGTGCCGGAAGACGAAGGCAAAACCGGGGCAGTGATGGGGTCTTTCCTTGGGACTGTTGCGGGATTTGAAGCAAAGCCGGGTGCCTCGCCTGCATTTTTCCTTTGCGCTGCGCAGGAAAGGGGTCGGATTTCGCGGCTTGAGGTGCTGGAGCGCGCTATGCCATGAATCTGGCGGGCCCTGTGGTGAACCGGGAGAGACGGAGAATGACGAACCATCTGTTCGATGCGCTTTTCGCGCCTTTGGCAGGGCGGGAAGCGCCTGTGCTGATTCTGGCGGATGGGCGGCGGATCAGCGGGGATGCGTTCCTGAGTATGGTGGCGCGGCAGGCCAATGCGCTGCGCGACCTTAGCCTTGGCAAGGGCGACCGGATTGCGGTGCAGGTGGCCAAGACGCCTGAGGCGCTTGCGATCTATGGCGCGGCGGTGGCGTTGGGGGCGATCTTTCTGCCGCTGAACACGGCCTATACGGCGGATGAGGTGGGCTATTTTCTGGGCAATGCGACGCCGCGCGTCTTTGTCTGTGATGCTGGCCGCGCGGGGGTGATGGCCCCGGTGGCGGCGGCGCATGGGGCGCGGATGGTGACGCTGAACGCGGATGGATCGGGGGAGTTGACCGATCTGGCGGCGGGGGCGGCGGATCAGCTGTCGGTGGCCGAGTGCGGGGCGGAGGATCTGGCGGCGTTTCTCTATACGTCGGGGACGACCGGGCGGTCGAAGGGGGCGATGCTGACGCATCGCAACCTGCTTTCGAATGCCGAGGTGTTGGTGCGGGAATGGCGGTTCACCGAGCGGGATGTGCTGCTGCATGCACTGCCGATCTTTCATACGCATGGCCTGTTCGTGGCGTCGAACGTGTCGCTGCTGTCTGGCGGGGCGATGATCTTTCTGCCGGGGTTCGAAGCGGGCGCGGTGCTGCGATTGCTGCCAGAGGCCACGGTGATGATGGGGGTGCCGACGTTCTACACGCGGCTGCTGGACGAGGTGGCACTGGACCGCGATCTGGTGGCGCATATGCGGCTGTTCGTATCAGGATCGGCCCCGCTGCTGGCCGAGACGCATGAGGCGTGGGAGGCGCGGACGGGGCACCGCATTCTGGAACGCTACGGGATGACCGAGACGAACATGAACACCTCGAACCCCTATGAGGGCGAGCGGCGGGCGGGGACGGTGGGGTTCCCCTTGCCGGGGGTGGAACTGCGGATCGTGGCCGAGGAGCGGGAGGTCGGCTTCGACGCGGTGGGAATGATCGAAGTGCGGGGGCCCAATGTGTTTGCGGGCTATTGGCAGATGCCGGAGAAGACCCGCGAAGAGTTGCGACCGGACGGGTGGTTCATCACCGGCGATCTGGGGAAGCGCGATGCGGATGGCTATGTGCATATCGTGGGGCGGGCGAAGGATCTTGTGATCACCGGGGGGTATAATGTGTACCCCAAGGAGGTGGAGCTTTTGCTGGATGAGGTGCCGGGGGTGGATGAGAGCGCCGTGATCGGGCTGCCGCATCCGGATTTCGGCGAGGCCGTCTTTGCCGTGCTGGTGGCGCAGAAGGGCGTGGTGCTGGAGCCGGAGGTGGTGCTGGCGGCGATTGCCGACAAGCTGGCGCGGTTCAAGCAGCCCAAAGGGGCGGTGGTGGTGGACAGCCTGCCGCGCAACACGATGGGG
>PNND01000501.1 GCA_013824045.1 Rhodobacter sp.
CCCGGTCTTGTGCCAACAGAAGCGGGCCATCCAGATCGGTAAACGCTGCCCCTTGGGCGGGCAGGATCGCGGGGGCCATGGCGAGCGAGGTGCCGACCATGCAGCCCACCATCAGACCGAACCCTTGTGCGCGGGCGGCGTCGGCCATCAGCAGTGCCTCGGTCAATCCACCTGTCTTGTCGAGCTTCAGGTTGACCATGTCATACTTTCCCCGCAGCGCGGCGAGGCTGGCGCGGTCATGCGCGGATTCGTCGGCGCAGATGGGAAGGGGGTGGGGAATCTCGGCCAGCAGGTCATCGGCCCCGGCGGGCAGGGGTTGTTCCACCAGCGCCACGCCAAGGCGGATCAGATGGGGGGCGAGGTCGGTATAGACCTCGGGGGTCCAACCTTCGTTGGCGTCGATGATGATGGTGGGGCGCGGTGCGCCTGCGCGCACGGCCTCTAGCCGTGGCATGTCATCCGGGGTGCCCAGCTTGATCTTCAGGATCGGGCGGTGGGCATTCTCGGCCGCTTGCGCGCGCATCGCCTGCGCGCTGTCGAGTGACAGGGTGAAGGCCGTCACGCGCGGCCCCGGCACGGGCAGGCCCGCCAGATGCCAAACGCGGGTGTTCGCTGATTTCGCCTCCCAATCCCATAGCGCGCAATCCACCGCGTTGCGGGCCGCGCCGGGGGGGAGGGCGGTCTGCAAGGCCGCGCGGGTGATGCCGTCGGGCAGGCTGGCGATCTGGGCCAGTACCGACTCTGGGCTTTCGCCGTAGCGCACATAGGGCACGGCTTCCCCGCGCCCCGTGACGCCGCCCCGCGTGACGGTGGCGGTGATCACCCGCGCCTCGGTCTTTGACCCGCGCGAGATGGTGAAGGCGCGGGCGAGGGGGAAGGTTTCCAAGGCGGCGGTGATCATCGGGCGCTCCATCTGTCCGGGCCGAAGGGGCGGCAGGGCGGCGCGCCTGTCAAGACGGGCAGGCGAAATGCTGCACCTGCGAAAAGACCCTTGCGCAGTGCAGCGCAAGAATATATCGCTGACGCCGACCAATCCGTAATTTCATTGCGAGAACGACCATGAGCTTCCGCCTGCAACCCCCCGCCCCCGCCCGCCCGAACCGCTGCCAACTGTTCGGCCCCGGCTCGCGCCCGGCGCTGTTTGCGAAGATGGCGGCCAGTGCGGCGGATGTGATCAACCTTGATCTGGAAGACTCGGTCGCCCCGTCCGACAAGGATATCGCCCGGGCCAATGTGATCGAGGCGATTTCAGGCGTGGATTGGGGCCACAAGACGCTGAGCGTGCGGATCAACGGGCTGGATACGCCGTGGTGGTACCGCGATGTGGTGGACCTGCTGGAAAAGGGCGGCGAGCGGCTGGATCTGATCATGATCCCCAAGGTGGGTTGTGCCGAGGACCTTTATGCCGTCGATGCGCTGGTGACGGCGGTGGAACGCGCAATGGGGCGGACAAAGCCCATCGGGTTTGAGGTCATCATCGAATCGGCGGCGGGGATTTCGCATGTCGAGGAGATTGCCAAGGGTTCCCCCCGCCTACAGGCCATGAGCCTTGGCGCGGCGGATTTCGCGGCCAGCATGGGGATGCAGACCACCGGAATCGGCGGCACGCAGGAGAATTACTACATGCTGCGCGAGGGGGCAAAGCATTGGTCGGACCCGTGGCATTGGGCACAGGCGGCCATCGTGGCGGCCTGCCGCACGCATGGCATCCTGCCGGTGGACGGCCCCTTTGGCGATTTCAGCGATGATGAAGGCTTCCGGGCGCAGGCGCTGCGGTCGGCCACGCTGGGGATGGTGGGCAAATGGGCGATTCACCCCAAGCAGGTGACGCTTGCCAATGAGGTGTTCACCCCGTCGGATAGTGCAGTGGCGGAAGCGCGGGAAATCCTTGCCGCGATGGACGCCGCCAAGGCGCGGGGCGAGGGGGCGACGGTCTACAAGGGCCGTCTGGTGGATATCGCATCCATCAAGCAGGCCGAGGTGATCGTGCGGCAGGCGGAATTGATCGCAGGTTGACCTTGCGTCAGTTATGAATCGTTGACAGCCCGCCTGCAATGCGGGCAGGCTCTGCCAACCAAAGCGCGAAAATGCGCCGCTTTGAAAAGAACACCCGCGCTGCGACCAAGGGGAGAGGAGGCCCCTCGCAGCAACTGGGGAGGATGCACGCCCCGTGGCCCGGCCACGGGGCGCTGCTGTTTCTGCCTTACCCGGACGCAGCGGGGGGCAAGTCCCCCGCACCCCCGCA
>PNND01000083.1 GCA_013824045.1 Rhodobacter sp.
CGTTTGAGATCGGGCGGGCTTTGGTCCGCCCTTTTTGTTTCAGGCGAGCTTTTTCGCGGCCTGTGCATCTAGCGCCGCGTTCAGGGCAGAAGGCTCCCAATTGCCATCCAACGCCTCTGCCACCAAGGCGGCTTGGGTCTTGGGGGCCATGCCGCCCAAGGGCGGGTCGCGGTCGAGGTTGGTGGGGAAGCTGTAGCTTTCGGCGCTGGCGGCGATCGTGTTAGCGATCTGGTCGGGGGTGAGACTGCCATCCTGATGCGCGGCGCGGAGGGTGGGGTAGAGCGCCTTGACCATGGCGGTGCGATCCACGGTTTCCATGGCGCGGCCATAGGCGGAAGAGACCTGAAACAGGTTCACCATGCGGCGGATATCGGTGCTGCGGTTGGTGCCTGCGGCGTGCAAAAGCGCGGGGGAAAAGAACAGCATATCGCCCTTTTCCAGCGGGATTTGCACATGGTTTTCAACGAAGCAGGCGCGCACATCCGGGCGGCCCATGGCGAGGTAGCCGGCATCATAGGCCTGTGAGAACGGCAGAAGCTGCGTCGGGCCGGTTTCCACCGTGGCATCGACATGGGCGATGGCGCCTTGCAGCGTGAGCAGAGGCGAAAACAGTTGGACATGGCGGGGGTAGCGTTCGATCTGCGCGGCGGATTGAAAGCCGAGGTGATAGTCGCGATGCGGCGACTGCGCCGCGCCGCCCGGATTGACCACGTTCAACTGCGCGGTCATCTGGTAGAGGGGGCCAAGCCATGCCTCGGATATCGCCGCTAGAAACGGGTTGGCGTAGTAGCGGGCAAAGTTCGCGGGATCGGCAAGGCAATGTTTTTCAAGGCTATTCCAGAGGCGATCATTCGCCCCCGGTTTGGCGAAGTGATCGCCCCCGCCGGTGCCGGAACGGTTCTGTTCCTCAATCAGCCGCCAGAAGATGGCGCTGGCCTGATCGAGCATGTCCAGATCGGTTTCGGCATGTTTCAGGACCACGACACCCGGCCCAGTGAGCATGGCATCGGACCATTCGGCCATCAGCGCGCGGCGTTCGGCCGGATCGGACAGGGCGGGAAGAAGGGTGGGGCAATCATAGATCAGCACATTCTTCTGCACATCGGCGGCAAAGGGGTAGTCGGCCTTTGAAACCGTTTGGGAACAGAGGGTTATGAGATCTTCGATCCGGCAATCCTCGGCCCGCAGGTAAGCGCGGGCGGCCCGGGCGGCAGTGATGGAATGGTTGAGCATGGGATCCTCCCCGATCCTGATTGCGGGGAGTTTGCTGCGCGGGCGGCTGATGGGCAAGGGTGCCGTTGACGGGGTTTCGTCAGAGCTTGTGAGCGGCAAGCCGTTGATAATGCGGAAGGGCCTGTTCCACGAGTGGGGCGTATTCGGCGGGAAGGCTGGGAAGCGGGGCTTCGGGTTCGCCGAACCCGGTGGAGACGTGGACGGCGTTGTACCAATGGGGGGCCCAGACCCCATCATAGGGTTTGGGGCCTGCGGGCCAGCGCAGCATGTTTGCGGTGAAGGGGATGCCCAGCGCCGTGCAAAGTTTTGTGAGCGATTCCAGCGGGTTGGCGCGGATATCGGCGCTGTCGATCACGAGGGGGGCGCGGCCTGTCCAGCCTGCAACCTGATCGAAGAGTTCGGCCTGCTGGACAAAGCCGATATCGGCGAGGGTGGGTGCTTCGCGTTTCTGGCTGTAGCTGGCCACGACACGGGCGGGGTGGCGGATCAGGAAGACGTTGGTGAGCGCGCGCATGAAGCCACGGTCAAACTCCGGGATCATGTGGAGCGTCATATGCTTGTGATAATGCAGCGGTTTTCCATCCGGCGTCGGCCCTGTGCAGGCGCTAGCGATGCGGGTAGGATCGGTCTCATCCGTGGCGATGATGGCATCGCGCATGGGGTGGTCGATCCCGGTTTTCGCCAGATAGGCGGCGTAGAAGGGTTCATCCCAGACGGCGCAATCGCCGCGGGCAGCGAAGGCGTACATCATGGCGGTGGACAGGTTCCGGGGGCCGGACCACATGGCGATTTTCATCAGTTTTCCCTGTGCAGCTGGTGGTGCAGCGCGCTGTGCAGACAGTTGTGCATACGCTACGAACGGGCGATCAGCGCTTTGTAAAGGTCGCGCAAGCGTTGGGTCATCGGGCCCATCTGGCCGGTGCCGATCTGGCGGCCGTCGATCACACCCACGGGGGTCTGTGCGCCGAACGTGCCGGTCAAGAACGCCTCATC
>PNND01000212.1 GCA_013824045.1 Rhodobacter sp.
TCAGGCGTCAGGGTAACCTAGGGAAAGCGCGAACGAAGGGCGCTTCGTCGGCCCACCTTGCCATGATCTCCAGCACGGCAAAGCGCAGTGCGTCTTGTCCGACAGACCCTTGGGATGCGCCGCAAAAGCGATTGCCCCCCCCCTCTTTCAAAGCCTGCCCCCCGTCACGCCGATGACGACCGGACCACAAGCTTCACGGCCGAGCGGTTTTCGGGCGCGGGGACTTCGCCCGCGGAAAGCCATGCCATCAGCGTGGCGGCCATATCCCGACCAAACCGCGCGATGTCGCATTGCACCGATGTCAGCGGCGGATAGCTCTGCGCCGCCTCCTCGATATCGTCAAAGCCCACAAGCCGGAACTCCCGACCGACCACACGGCCCCGGCTGGCAAAGCCCGAACTGACCCCAAGGGCCACAAGATCATTGAAACAGACCGCCGCATCGCAATCGAGCGCGTCAATGAAACGGTCGGCACATTCACGGCCAAAGGCGCGCGTCGGGCGTCCGGGCATCAGCCGCGGCTCGATCCCGTGCTCGGCCAGAACAGCAAGATAGCCTGACTGCCGCTCGGTCGTGACAGAGCGCCCCTCGATCCCGCCAACAAAGGCAATGCGCCGCGCGCCGGAGGCGATCAGATGTTCCGCAGCCAGCCTGCCGCCCGCCGCATAATCGGGCGAGGCAAAGGGAAACAGATCCGTCCGCAGGCTGACCTTGCGCAGAACCTGCATCGCGGGGATGCCCGCCCGCGCCAACTGGCCGAAACTGGCCTCTTCATCGCCATAGACCGGCGAAATGATCAGCCCCGACACCCCATGTTCGATCATCGCGGCAATGGTGCGGGCCTGAAGGGCGGGGTCCTCGTTGGTATTGGCAACCACAGTCGCATAGCCCGCGGCGGATATGGCCATCTGCACGGCGGTCGCGAATTCGGTGAAAAACGGGTTCTTCAGATCATTGATAACCAGCCCCACCAGCCCGATCTGCGCCGAGCGCAGGTTCGCGGCCGCGCGGTTATAGACATAGCCAATTTCCTGCATCGCACGGCGCACATCTTTGCGCGTGCTGTCGCTGACAGAGGGGCTGTTCTGCAAGACAAGGCTGACGGTCGATTTCGACACGCCCGCCGCCTTGGCCACATCGATGATCGTCGGTCGTCCCATGCAGCACCCCTTACGCCGGTTTCAGGTTATGAAGGGACCGTGGTCCGTTGCAAGATCGAAGACGAGGATGCCGTCGATCCCGCCCTCGGCATGGGCCACCAGCCCAGCCCCAAAAGCCTTGTGATCGGCATCCGCCTGATAGGCGGCAAGCGCCGTCCAATCCGCGAAATCGGCGACAAAGCCATGCATGTAGCCGCGTTCAATCTGTTCGGGGCTTTCGCTCTTTCCCCAACTCACCGCAAAGCCCAAACGGGCCGACAAGGGCGCAAGGGGCGCAAGCAGCTCTGCCGCCCTTTCATCGGACACATCGGCACGGAAACGGATCAAAACGATATGGCGGATCATGCGGCCCCCTTGATCATGTCAGCGGCCTTTTCTGCGATCATGATGGTCGCCGCATTGGTGTTCGAAGATACGACCTGCGGCATGACCGAGGCGTCCACCACCCGAAGCCCCGCAATCCCGTTAAACCGCAGCTCTGGATCGACCACCGCGCCCGCATCCGCCCCCATCCGGCAGGTGCCCGCAGGGTGATGGTCGGTCTTGGCATGGCGGCAGGCATAGGCGAAGTAATCCTCCTCGGTCCGCACCTCCGGCCCCGGCAAACGCTCGGCCTTCACCAAAGGCTTCAGCGCGTCCTGCCGCATGATCTCTTGCGCCAGCTTCAGGCCGCGGATCGACATCTCGCGATCATGAGGGTCTTCCCAGTAATTCGGGTCGATCAGCGGCGCGGCCAGCGGGTCGGCGCTGGCCAGCCGCACCGTCCCACGCGACCGGGGGCGAAGATAGGCCGAATTCAACGTGACGCCCCCCTGCGGCATAGCGGCGACGCCTGCCTCAATCCCCGATCCAAGGCCGAGATGAAACTGGATATCCGGGCTACGCGCCGCAGGGTCCGCCCACCAGAACCCACCCGTCTCGAACAGGCTGGAGGCGACGGGGCCTTTCCGCGTCAGCAGATATTGCAACCCCGCCAACGCCGACCACAGCGGTTTGGCATAGCGGTCATAGGTATGCGGCCCGCTGCATTCCGCAATCACGAA
>PNND01000127.1 GCA_013824045.1 Rhodobacter sp.
TATTTCGCGCTGGACCTGATCATCACCGACGGGGCCTGCACGGGCGTCGTGGCGTGGAAGCTGGATGACGGCACGATCCATGTCTTCAACGCGAAGATGGTGGTGCTGGCGACGGGCGGCTATGGCCGGGCCTATTTCAGCGCGACATCGGCGCATACCTGCACGGGCGATGGCGGCGGGATGGTGGCGCGGGCCGGGTTGCCGTTGCAGGACATGGAGTTTGTGCAGTTCCACCCGACGGGGATTTACGGGTCGGGCTGTCTGATCACCGAAGGCGCGCGGGGCGAGGGCGGCTATCTGACCAACGCCAATGGCGAGCGGTTCATGGAGCGCTATGCGCCGCATTACAAGGATCTGGCGCCGCGGGACTATGTCAGCCGCTGCATGACGCTGGAGATTCGCGAAGGGCGGGGCGTGGGCGCGAATGGCGACCATATCCACTTGCACCTGAACCATCTGCCCAAGGAAACGCTGGATCTGCGCCTGCCGGGGATTTCGGAATCGGCGCGCATCTTTGCGGGGGTGGACCTGACGAAGGAGCCGATCCCGGTGCTGCCGACGGTGCATTACAACATGGGCGGTATCCCCACGAATTACTGGGGAGAGGTGTTGAACCCCACGGCGGCTGATCCGGACGCGATCTTCCCCGGCCTGATGGCCGTGGGCGAGGCGGGCTGTGCGAGCGTGCATGGGGCGAACCGGTTGGGATCGAACTCTCTGATCGACCTTGTGGTGTTTGGCCGTGCGGCGGCGATCCGGGCCGGGCAGATCGTGGACCCGAAAACGCCGGTGCCGCCGGTGAACAAGGCTGAGGTCGACAAGGCGCTGACAAGGTTTGACGCAACGCGCCATGCCGATGGTGCGACTCCCACGGCGGCGCTGCGGCTGGAGATGCAGCGCACGATGCAGGCGGATGCGGCGGTGTTCCGCACCGAGGCGACGCTGGCCGAGGGCGAGAAGAAGATGACCGCGATTGCGGGCAAGATGGGCGATATCAAGGTGACCGACCGGTCGCTGGTCTGGAACAGCGACCTGATGGAGACGCTGGAACTGGCCAACCTGATGCCCAACGCGCTGGCCACGATCTATGGCGCGCATGCCCGGACCGAAAGCCGTGGGGCGCATGCGCATGAGGATCACCCGACGCGGGATGATGCCAATTGGCGCAAGCATTCGTTGGCTTGGGTGGATGGCGACAATGTGCGGCTGGACTATCGCGCCGTGCATACCGCGCCGCTGACGACGGAAGCGGAAGGCGGGATCAGTCTGAAGAAGATTGCCCCGGCAGAGCGGAAGTTCTGATGATGGGGACGGCGCGGCAGGCATCATCGGCAGGGAAGCGCCCGTTTGGCGCGGGCCTTGGCGCAGGGGCCTGCGGCGCGGGCGCGGGCCGTGGCAGAGTGGGGGCTTCTGAAACAGGAGGTTCCGTGATGCCCCGTTCCTTTGCGCGATCTGGTGTTTTCGTTCTGGTGGCTGGCTTTGGTCTGGCGGCCTGTTCGCCGCAGGATGTGGCCGACAAGATTGGGCGGCGCACGGCGGAAACCGTGGTGCGGCCCATTGTCGATGATCGGCTGGCCGGGCCGCAGGCGGATGCGGCGACGCGCTGCGTGGTGCAGAATGCCAGTGCCGCCGAGGTGCAGAGCCTTGCGCGGGATGTGGGTGTTTACGCCGGGACATCCACCGAGGCGACCGTCTGGGCCATTGTGGCGCGCAGCGAGACGCAGAGCTGCCTTGCCGCCTTTGGCGTGGCGCTGGGGGTATAGGGATGCGCGCGCTGATCCTGTTGCCGATCCTTGCGCTGGTGGCCTGCGGGCCGATCCCGGTGGACCGGGCCGAGCAGCAATGCCTTGACCGGGCACAGCTGGCGGCCAAGCCGCGCGGCGAGGTCAGGGCAGGGGTCGGATCGAATGGCGAGACAAAGGCGGGGATAAAGCTGGAAGTGTCGTCCGACTTCATCATGGGACGCGACCCATCGGCGGTGTTCGATACCTGCGTCTATCAGAAATCCGGGCAGCCGCCGACGCGGCCGCTCTACTCATTCCCGGAATGGAGGGGATAACCCGATGGTTCAGTTCACGCTTCCCAAGAACAGCAAGGTCCGCACGGGCAAGACATGGCCCAAGCCTGCCGGGGGGAATGTCCGCAAGTTTCAGGTCTATCGCTGGAACCCCGATGACGGGGAAAACCC
>PNND01000131.1 GCA_013824045.1 Rhodobacter sp.
GCCTTCCACCTTGGCCTGTTGGAGGATTCCACCCTCAAGGTCCGCCTCATTGCCGATTGCCCCCGCATCCTCTGCGCCGCCCCCGCCTATATCGCCCGGCGCGGGATGCCCGCTGATGGCGCGGCGCTGGTCCATGACCGGCATGATTGCCTGAACCTGCGCTTTCCCGGTGCCAAGGAATTCCAGTGGAACCTCGCAACCTCCGAAGGCCCGCGCCGGTTCGAAATCACCGGGCCTTTTGAATCCGACGATGGCGATGTCCTCACTGGCTGGGCGCTGGATGGCTGGGGCATCGTGATGAAACCGATCTTCGAGGTGGCCGAGCACCTGAAGGAAGGCCGCCTTGTCCCGGTGGCACAGGCCACCCCGCCCCTGCCCACGCAACTGTCGGTCCTTTCCCAGCACCGCCGCCTCAAAGACCCGAAGGTGCGGCTCTTCACCGATTACATCATCACCTGCATCAAATCCGATATGGCCGCCCGCATGACAGGGCTGCCCGCATTCGCGGCATGATCCTGCAAACGGTCCATGACAGCCCTCCTTGGCATGTTGCCCTCGCCCCCGGCCAAGGCGATGACCTTGTCATCGCTTTCTCCAGCATCGGCCATGATGCCACCCGCCCCCCATCACCGGAATTCGTGGCATCCGCCACCGCAGGTGGGCGGCGCGCGCTGTTCATCACAGATGCCAGCCGAAGCTGGGGTCTTGATCCCGGCTTTGCACCCGCCGTTCAAGCGGGCCTTGCCGCCGCAGGCCCGGCGCGGCGTAGCCTCGCCATAGGCTCCTCAATGGGCGCGGTCTGCGCCCTGCGCGCGGCCCATCTCGCCCCCATGACCACCGTCCTTGCCTTCGGCCCGCAATCCACCCTCACCGATCCGCGTTGGCACCACTGGACCGCAGGCCTTGGCACCCCCGCCCTGCCTGCCTTTGCCACCGGCGTCTGGCACGTCCTGTTTCACGGCCACGCCGATGACCACCAACAGGCCCAAGGCTTCCCCGAAGCCGCAAGCGTGGACCATATCCTCTACCCCGGCATCCACCATTCCGACCTTGGCCCGCATCTGAAATCCAAAGGCGCCCTGACCGGCCTGATCGACGCCGCCCTTGCCCACGACCGCCGTCGCCTCTTGCGCATCACGGCATCCACAGGTGGGGTTCAGCGTCGCAAAAGTATGGGTCTGTGATACCCGGCCCGGAACTTGCCGTTCTTCTCTGCACAACCGCAAGGAGAACGCGCCATGACCACCCCTGCAAACCGCAAGACGCGCCCCGCACAAACCGCGCCCGCCGCGCAGCCTGCCAAGGCCCCCCGCCCCGCCCTGCGCCAGTTGATCGCCGCCCAATTCGCCGCGCGGACGGTCACCCTGCCCCGGATGCCACACACCGTCTGATCACGACCCGCGATAGGTGGAATAGGCAAAGGGCGATATCAGCAGCGGCACATGATAGTGCTGCGCCGCATCCGGCACGCCAAACCGGATCGGGATCTGGTCCAGAAACAACACCTCGCCCTCCGCTTGCCCGGTGGCGCGCAGATAATCACCCGCGCAGAACACCAGTTCGTAGCTGCCCGCGGTGAACTCCGTCCCCGTCAGCATCGGCGCATCCGTGCGGCCATCGGCATTGGTCACCGTCTCGGCGATCTTGCGATGGGAATTCCCGCTCACCCGATACAGCATGATCTTCACCCCCGCCGCAGGCCTGCCCCGCGCCGTATCCAGAACATGGGTCGTCAAACGTCCACCGCTCATGCCTGCCTCCTGCTTTGCCGCCCCATCCTAACCTGATCCGCGCCACACAAGCGACCGCACAGCAGCCGATAAGCTCTTTCTGACATTTTTTGATAAAGCCTGCCGGAAAAGCGGCCTAAGCTGCCGCAACCTATGACAATCGGGGAAGAGTCCGTTGAACCGTTACCCGCGCGATTTCCGTGGCCATGGCCCCAACCCACCCGATGCCAAATGGCCCAACGGTGCCAAGATCGCGATATCCTTGGTGCTCAACTACGAAGAAGGCGGCGAAAACAACATCCTCCACGGCGATGCCCAGTCCGAGGCGTTCCTCTCTGACATCGCCGGTGCCGCGCCATGGCCGGGGATGCGCCACTGGAACATGGAATCGATCTACGATTACGGCGCCCGTGCGGGCTTCTGGCGGCTCCACCGCCTGTTCACATCGC
>PNND01000454.1 GCA_013824045.1 Rhodobacter sp.
TGCGCCGCCAGCCGCTCTGCCGTCTGCACCACGCCCGCCTGCGCCGCATCCTCCACCGCCAGCGCCAGCACCGGGAACTGCGCCTCGACAATCGCGCTTGGACCATGCAGGACCTCTGCCGCAGAATAGGCTTCGGCATGCAGCCCGCAGGTTTCCTTCAGCTTCAGCGCACATTCATTGGCAATCGCAAAGGCAGGTCCGCGCCCCAGCACATAGCCGTGCTGCGCCCGCGACATCCGCGCCGCCAGCGCCGACCAGTCCAGCGCCAGCGCCGCCTCAAACGCATCCGGCAACGTCTCTACAGCGGCGCGCAGGGCCGCATCCTCCTGCCATTCCGCCACCAGCGCCAGCCCGGCCAGAACCGATGTCACAAAGGTCTTGGTCGCCGCCACCGATTGCTCCACCCCCGCCTGCAACGGCAGACAATGGGCCGAGGCCAGCGCCATCGGGCTGTCGGCGAAATTGGTGATCGCCACCGAAAGCGCCCCGCCCGCCCCGGCCGCCCGCATCATCTCCACAATGTCCGGGCTGCGCCCCGATTGCGAAATCCCCACGCAAACCGAACCGCCCAACCGCAAGGGCCGCCCATAGACCGACGCCACCGATGGCCCGACCGACGCGACAGGCACCCCCGCCAGCAATTCCACCGCATATTTCAGATAGGTCGCCGAATGATCCGATGATCCCCGCGCCACCGTCACGATCAACCCCGGATCTACCCCGCGCATCGCAACCGCCGCGGCCATCAGCGCATCATGTGATTCCGATAGGAATCGTCTCGAAGCTTGCGGAATCTCCGCCACTTCGCGGGCCATATGGCTTGTCATGGGTCTTTCCTTTCCGTCTCCGGCGCCAGCTTCAGCTCCACCGCAAAGTCATAGGCGTCGCCCCGATAGAGCGACCGCGTGAATTCCACCACCCGCCCATCGGGCAGATATCCGATCCGTTCAATCCGCAGCCCCGCCGCGCCCACCGGCACGCCCAACAATTCCGCATCCCGCGCGCCCAGATTGGCGGCTGATATGCGCTGCACCGCGCGCACAGGGCGCATCGCCCGCGCCTCCAACACCGCATAAAGCGAAGCCTCCACCTTTTCCGGCTCTGGCAGAACCTGCACCGACAGGGACGCCCGCTCGATCGCCAGCGGCACCCCGTCCGACCGACGCACGCGCTCCAGCCGCGCCACCCGATCGCCCGCGCCAAGGCCCAACGCCATCACTTCCTCTGGTGCAGGGGAATGCACCCCCCGGCTCAGCCAGACCGATTCCACGCTTTTCCCGCGCCGCGCCATGTCTTCGGTAAAGCTGGTGAGCAAGCTTAGAGCCTGTTCCAGCCGCTCCACCCGCTGCGCGACAAAGGTGCCCGACCCGCGTTTCTGCACCAACTGCCCGCTGCCAACCAACCCCTCTACCGCCTTGCGAACGGTGACCCGGCTCAGCCCCGTCAGCGCCGCCATGTCCCGTTCGGGCGGCAAGCTGTCACCGGGCCGAAGCCGCCCTGACGCCACCGCCTCGGCAATCCGGCGCTGCAATTGCAGATAAAGCGGCCCCGCCCCGGCTTCATCAAACCCCTCTGGCGCAAAGATCCGGTCCATCACACCGTTTCCCGCGCCAGCATCAAAGCCCCGTCCAGCGCTGTGCCCCGGGCTGGCTGGATAGGAAAGCGCCCCGCCAGCAGATTTGCAAAAACAGTCCCTAACCCGCCCAAAAACACCACAGGTAACCCTTCATCCCCTTGCAACAGCGCCACGGCCTCTGCCGCATCGGCCACTGCCTTTGCCATTACCGCTTCTGCCGCCGGATCGCGGCTGTCCACTACCTTTGGGGCAAGCGCGGCGAACTCCACAGGCTGTGCGCGAAGGGAAAAGGCCACCACCGAATCCGCACCCCCACCCTCTTCGACCAGCGCTGTCAGCAAGGGCGTCATCGGCTGCAACCCATCTACCGCGCGCAAGGCCGCGCGCAGGATCGCGCGCCCGATCCAGGCCCCGCTCGCCTCATCCCCCAGCACCAGCCCGCGCCCGCCGATCTGCCGGATCACACCCGTGCGTTGCACCGCAAAGACGGACCCCGTCCCCAATGCGGCCACTACGCCATCCGCCCGGCCCAGCGCACCCTTCACGGCGGTGATACCATCCGTCACCACAGCGACCCGATCAAAGGGCAGCAT
>PNND01000094.1 GCA_013824045.1 Rhodobacter sp.
CGATTGATGCGGCCCCGGCATTCGTGCCGCTGGTGATCGAGCCATCGATTTCTGATACTGCCGCTGCCGCGGTGGGCGGCACTGGCGTGATCAGGGTCGAGATTTGCGGCGCAGTTTTGCATGTGGCGCCAGACTGCAGCCCGGAGCGTGTGGCGGCTTTGGCGGCGGCGTTGAGGAAGGCGCTGTGATCTTCCCCGATCAGGCCGTCCGGATCGTGATTGCGACCAAGCCGGTGGACTTCCGCAAGGGGCACGATGGGCTGGCCGCCATGGCCCACGCCGAGCTGGGCTTTGCGCCCAAGACGGGGGTGCAGGATCAAGGTTCTGTTCTGGGACGGCAGTGGGATCGTGATGATCTACAAGCGCCTGGAGCAGGGCGGCTTTGCCTGGCCAAAGGTTGGCGACGGGATCATGCGGCTGTCGCGGGTGCAGTTCGAGGCGCTGTTTGCGGGCCTTGATTGGCGCCGCATCCATGCGCCCAGACCGACCCCACCCACCGCGACAGAATGACTCGGATCGCCTTGTAAATATGGGCAATCATGCGGGCGTGCGGTATAAATCGCCATGTCTGCGCCCGCCGATCTCCCCTTTGATCTGGACAGCCTTCCGCCCGCCGTGCGTGAGGCATTTGCGGCCATGCAGGCCAAGGTCGCCGGGCTGGAAGCCCATGCCGAACGACAGGATTACCTTATCGCCGAGCTGCGCCATGCGCTTTATGGCAAGCGGTCCGAGCAACTGCCTCCCGATGAGCGTCAGCTGGCTTTCGAGGATCTGGAAACGGCCGTCGCGGAAGCCGAGGCTGCCCGGGCAGCACTGGCGGAGAGCAATGCCGATGGCAGGCCCAGACGTCCGGCAGCCAAACGCAACCTTGGCCATCTGCCAGATCACCTACCGCGCATCGAGCAGGTGATCGAACCCGCGCAGAAGATATGTCCCTGCGGCTGCACCGACATGGTGAAGATCGGCGAAGACCGTGCCGAACGGCTCGACATCGTTCCGGCCCGCTTCCAGGTCATCGTCACCATTCGCCCGCGCTATGCCTGCCGCCGTTGCGACGCGGGTGTTGTGCAGGCGGACACGCCCAACTGGCTGATCGAAGGCGGTTTGCCGACCGAGGGCACGCTCGCCCATGTCGCGGTCTCCAAATATGCCGACCACTTGCCACTTTATCGCCAATGCCAGATCTATGGCCGAGGCGGCGTGGACCTGGATCGGTCAACCCTGGCAAACTGGTGCGGTGTGGCGGCCTATCATCTGGCCCCAGTCGTCGACCGGATGCTGATCCACCTCAAACGATCCAGCCGCCTGTTCATGGACGAGACCCGGGCGCCGGTCCTCGATCCCAAGGCGGGCAAAACCAAAACCGGCTACCTTTGGGCGGTGACCCGCGATGATCGCGGTTGGGGTGGAGGCGATCCGCCGGCCGTCGTCTTCACCTATGCGCCCGGGCGCCATGGCCGACATGCGATGGACATCCTGACAGGCTTCGAGGGTATTCTGCAGGTCGATGGATATACCGGCTATGACGCCTTGGCCGAACCAAAGCGCGTGGGCGGCATGCCCCTGACGCTGGCCTACTGCTGGGCACATTCCCGGCGCAAGCTGCATGACATCTATCAAAAGGACGGCTCCGAGATCGCCGCCGAAGCCCTGCGCCGCATCGCCCAGATCTACAAGATCGAAGCCGGCGTCCGGGGGCGGTCCCCCGAAGAGCGCCTTGCCGCCCGCCAAGCGCAATCCGCCCCGTTGATTGCCGACTTCCGCCGTTGGTTGACCCAACAGCGCAGCCGGATCTCCGCCAAATCCCGCTTGGGCGAGAAGCTCGGCTACATCCACCGCCACTGGGATGGCCTGCAAATCTTCCTGACCGATGGCCGCGTCGAGGTGGATACCAACCCGGTCGAAAACACCATCAGACCCATAACCCTCAATCGCAAGAACGCGCTGTTCGCCGGTCATGACGAGGGCGGCCGAACCTGGGCGCGCATGGCCTCGCTGATCGAAACCTGCAAGCTGAACGCCATCGATCCCTACGCCTACTTGCGCGAAACCCTGACCGCCATCGCCAACGGCTACCCCGCGTCGCGCATCGACGACCTCATGCCCTGGGCCTTCCAAAAACCGTCAATCTAAAAGCCCGACGAAGTTCACGCACCGCTTACGA
>PNND01000367.1 GCA_013824045.1 Rhodobacter sp.
GGGATCAGCTCTTCATCCCGTCCCAGAACCCCTTCACCTTGGAAAAGAAGGTCTTTCCTTCGGGGTTGTTCTCTTCGCTCAGCTTCTCGAACTCTTGCAACAGTTCCTTCTGCCGAGCGGTCAGATTCACTGGCGTTTCCACCGCCAGTTCCAGCACCATGTCACCCAGTCCACCGCCGCGCAGGGCAGGCATCCCCTTGGCGCGCAGCCGCATCTGCTTGCCCGTTTGGGCTCCCGCAGGCACCTTCACGCGGCTGCGGCCACCGTCGATGGTCGGCACTTCGACTTCACCCCCCAGCGCCGCCGTCGTGATGCTGATCGGCACGCGGCAGAACAGATGCACCCCGTCGCGCTGAAAGATCGGGTGTTCCCGCAATTCGATGAAGATATAGAGATCCCCCGCAGGCCCGCCGCGCAGACCCGCCTCGCCCTCTCCGGCCAGCCGGATGCGCGTGCCCGTCTCTACCCCGGCCGGGATGTTGACGGAAAGCGACCGCTCCTTCTCGATCCGGCCCGCCCCGCCACAAGACCGGCAGGGGTTCTTCACGATTTGGCCCATGCCATTGCAGGTGGGGCAGGTCCGTTCCACGGTGAAAAAGCCTTGCTGAGCTCGCACCTTACCCATGCCCGAACAGGTGGGGCAGGTCACGGGTTCCGCGCCGCCCTCGGCCCCGGTGCCGCGACAGGTGTCGCAGGCCACGGATGTGGGCACGTTGATGGTTTTCTGGACGCCCTGATAGGCCTCTTCCAGCGAAACACGCAGGTTATAGCGCAGGTCCGATCCGCGTTGCGCGCGTGACCGCCCGCCACCGGCACCCCCGCGCGTGCCGCCCATGAAATCGCCAAACAGGTCTTCAAACACATCCGAAAACGCGCTGGCGAAATCTCCATTGCCGGCGCCGCCGAACCCCTGCGGCCCGCGCCCGCCACCGCCGCCTTCAAAGGCGGCATGGCCGTAACGGTCATAGGCGGCCTTGCGTTCGGCATCCTTCAAAACGTCATAGGCTTCGTTCACTTCCTTGAACTGCGCCTCGGCATTCGGGTTGTCCGAATTCCGGTCAGGATGCAGCTCCTTGGCCTTTTGCCGATAGGCTTTCTTCAGCTCGTCGGCGGATGCGCCACGTGCCACGCCTAGTATCTCGTAGAAATCTCGTTTTGCCATTCGGGACAAAACCCCCTCTCAGAACCGGGTAGGGGCGGTCCGTTTCCGAACCGCCCCCTCTTCCGACTCACGCGGTGTTACTTCCGCTTGTTTTCGCCCAGATCTTCGAAGTCGGCATCGACGATGTCATCGTCCACCGGACGCGGCCCGTCTTCGTCGGCCCCGCTGGCCTCGGACTGGCTGGCCTTGTAGATCGCCTCGCCCAGCTTCATCGCCGCTTCCGTCAGGTTCTGGATGCCGCCCTTGATCTTGCCGACATCCTCGCCCTTCAGCGCCTCTTCCAGCGGCTGCATCGCCAACTCGATCGCTTCCACGGTCGAAGCATCGACCTTGTCGCCATGCTCGGTCAGCGACTTCTTGGTCGAATGCAGCAGGCTTTCGCCTTGATTCTTGGCTTCCACCAGTTCCCGACGGGCACGGTCTGCGTCGGCATTTGCCTCGGCATCCTTGACCATCTTCTCGATGTCCTCGTCACTCAGGCCGCCCGAGGCCTGAATGGTGATCTGCTGCGTCTTGCCGGTGCCCTTGTCCTTGGCACCGACGGACACGATCCCGTTGGCGTCAATGTCGAAGGTCACTTCGATCTGTGGCATGCCACGCGGTGCCGGGGGGATGTTCTCAAGGTTGAACTGGCCCAGCATCTTGTTGTCCGCCGCCATTTCACGCTCGCCTTGGAACACCCGGATCGTCACGGCGTTCTGATTGTCCTCGGCGGTCGAGAAGATCTGGCTCTTCTTCGTCGGGATCGTGGTGTTGCGGTCGATCAGGCGGGTGAACACGCCACCCAGCGTCTCGATCCCCAGCGAAAGCGGTGTCACGTCCAGCAGAACCACGTCCTTCACGTCGCCTTGCAGAACGCCCGCCTGAATGGCGGCACCGGCGGCCACAACCTCATCCGGGTTCACACCCTTGTGGGGTTCCTTGCCAAAGAACTTGGTGACCTCTTCGATCACGCGCGGCATCCGCGTCATACCACCGACCAGAACCACCTCGTCGATAT
>PNND01000502.1 GCA_013824045.1 Rhodobacter sp.
GGCGGTGGAATGACCGGCATAGGTGCGGAAGAGCCAGGGCGCTTCTTTCTTGGGCGGGGTCATAGGTGGCCTCCTGACTCGGTTCGGCAATTTTCTTTCGCTGGTGCATCCATAGAGGACATAATCGTTCAATGTCAATTCGCCGCGTTGCGGCATTCCGCGGTGCGGCGGGGGTGGGGAGCGGTTTTTGACGCAAAAACCGCGCCGGAATTTGACGCAAATTCCGGGGGGCGGGAGGGCGGGGCGATTTCTGCGTCAGAAATCGGTGCGAAGTTTGCGTCAAACTTCGCTTTGGCTGGGCCCTTAACATGGAGGGACGACTTTACTATATTCAGTGCGAAGGCCCCTGCCGCGAGTCTGGCATCAACAAGGGGGGCCGAGGGTCGAAGGACCATACGACGATGCGCGCCATTCATGCGCTTGTTGCCCTGCCCTTTGTTATGGCCGTTCCGGCATTCGCGCAGGACCGTTCTGTTCAGGTGGTAAACAACAGTGGTTTCACCATCGTGGAATTCTACGCCTCGACCCAAGGGGCGGCGGATTGGCAAGAGAACATGCTGGCCGGGCAGGCGGTGGGTTCGGGTTCCAACCTGACGGTCAACTTCGATGACGGGTCGGGCGAATGCGCCTATGCCTTCCGCGCGGTGTTCGATGACGGTGATGAGGCCGTGGGCGATATCGACATCTGCTCGGGCAGTTCGATCACCATCAACTGATGCGCCGCGATATCTGCGGTTTGCAGGCGGGCCTAAAGGCCGCTAGCCTGATCGCATGACAGGAACGGTGGAGCTTCCGCTCTGGCTTGTGGTGTTGGTGCTGGTCCTTGCGGCCATCGCCGCGTTGGACCGTGTGCTGGCCCCATCGGTGCGCTGGTTCTTTCGCCGCCGGATGGAGCGGGCGGTGGCGCGGCTGAATGAACGTCTGGAGCGGCCGATTGCCCCGTTCAAGCTGGCCCAGCGGCATGACATGATCCTGCGGCTGGCCTATGACCCCCAAGTGATGCAGGCGGCGGCAGATCACGCGGCCGAGGCCGGGGTGCCGCCCACAGTGGCCATGCAGGAGGCGCGATCCTACGCGGCCGAGATCGTGCCCGCCTTTTCCGCGACGATGTATTTCGGCTTTGCCGTGCAAGTGGCGCGCTGGTTGACGCGGGCCTTCTATCGCGTGCGGATCGGGGGGATCGATCCGGCGCTGGCGCGGGTGGATGACAAGGCGACGGTGGTGTTCGTGATGAACCATCGCAGCAATATGGATTATGTGCTGGTGACATGGCTGATCGCGGATCGGTCGGCGATTTCCTATGCGGTGGGGGAATGGGCGCGGGTCTGGCCTTTGTCGCGGCTGATCCGGGGGATGGGGGCTTATTTCATCAGGCGCGGGTCGCGCAATGCGCTCTATCGCCGGGTGCTGGCGCGCTATGTGCAGATGTCGGCCGAGAAGGCGTGGCGCAGGCGATTTTCCCCGAAGGCGGGTTGTCGCTGGATGGGCGTGTGGGGTCGGCGAAGCTGGGCCTGTTGTCCTATTTCGTGAGCGGTTTTGATGCCGGGGAGCGGGATATCCTGTTCGTGCCGGTGGGCCTTGGCTATGACCGCGTGCTGGAGGATCGGCTGCTGACCGAGGCCGGGCGGACCGGGGTGCGGCGGTTCCGGCCCCGGGTGACGGGGGTGATCACCTTTGCCTTCCGGATGGCGTGGCGCAGCTTGCGGGGGGATTTCCCCGGCTTTGGCGCAACGGCGGCGGGGTTCGGTGCGCCGATTTCGCTGCGGGCCTTTCTGGCCGAGGGGCATCATGACCCGACCGAGGCCTTGGGCCGCGCCCTGATGGCGCGGGTGGCGCGGGTGGTGCCTGTTCTGCCGGTGCCCTTGCTGGCCGCGGCGCTGGAGGCCGCGCCTGCCGACCGCGCGGCGCTGGCGGCCGAGGTGGCGCGGCTGGCCGATGCGCTTTCGGCGCGGGAGGCGGTGCTGCGGCTGCACCCGCAAGGGTTGGGCCCCACAGTGGAGGAGGCGCTGTTGCACATGCAGAGGCGCGGGCTGGTGGGGGCCGATCTGCGCATCCCGCCCGGCAAGGAGGCGCTGGTGGCCTTCTATGCGGCCCCGGTGTGGCAGGTGCTGGAAGGGTAACGCTGAGTGGCGGGCTATCC